>CBDVAV010000121.1:0-9528 GCA_965372055.1 uncultured bacterium
TCCTTTTGTATCAAAATTATCGAACAGAAGCCTTGCATTCTTATGCCTTACGCCAGCTACAAAACTCAATCTTTTATCCTTGGATGCTCCCTCTATGCTAAATGCCCCGCCCAGGATACCAACAGTGGCGGAAACAGCAAATTCCCTGGGTGTTTTGTAGGTAATATTTAGCTTTGAAGCAAGTTTATCCCCGTATTTTGCCTGCCATCCCCCGGCAGAAAACTCCACGCTTTCCACCATATCAGTGTTTATGAAGCTAAGGCCTTCCTGGCGGCCAGCCGAAACCAGGAATGGGCGGTAGATCGGGATATCATTTACATAAACTAGGTTTTCATCATAACTTCCTCCTCTCACGGAGTAGGTGCTGGAAAGCTCATTGTTTCCAGACACTCCCGGTAACATTTTTAAGATGGAATTAAAATCCCCAAACGGTGTAGGAAGTGTTTTTATATCTTTTGGTTCAATGGTAAAAACACTGGCTTTTTCCCTTAGATCTTGCAACCTGTCCGATTTGATCTCTACAGGTTCCAGCACTTTTATCCTCTCGGCCATGACAATATGCAACCCGGTAACTTGTTGGTCAAGAACTACTTCTCTTGTTACTTCCTCATATTTTATATGACTGAATTTCAGAATGATTTGTGTCCTGGATCCAATAAGGTTGGCCGATAACCTTAATTTAAATATTCCAGATGAATCCGATGAGGTGCCAACCGACATATCCTCTATGCCTACATTGACCAAAGCAATCGGTTGGTCATTTTGATCTGTTATAGATCCTGAAATAACGAATTCTTGCCCAGAAAGAAGGTGGAATTTGAAAATCAATAAAAGAAGAAGAAATGATTTATGCATTTTTGCTACTTAGCTCCTCATAAGTAACGTTTTTTAAACCTGAGATAGTATTTATTGGATCAACAGAACGAAATACAAAACTTCCCGCAACCAGTACATCAGCCCCATAATGCATCAGTTTAGGTGCGTTATCAAGGTTAACACCGCCATCAATTTCAATTAATGTCTTGGAATTTGAGGCATCAATCATTTCCCTCAATTGGGATATTTTATTGTAAGTATTTTCAATGAATATTTGTCCACCAAATCCAGGGTTTACCGACATCAGGCATACCAGGTCTATATCTTCAATTACATCCGCCAATTGATTTACAGGCGTATGGGGATTTAATGCAACCCCAGCCCGGCAACCAATATTTTTTAATTGTTGTAAGTTCCTATGAAGATGCCTACAGGCTTCGATATGGACAGTGATTATTTCTGCACCGGCTTTTTTAAAGTCCTCTACATAATTTTCCGGGGATTCTATCATTAGATGCACATCAAGGGGTTTGCTAGCATGCTTGTTAATGGCAGCAGTAACCGGAATCCCAAAAGAAATATTTGGCACAAATCTACCGTCCATTATATCCACATGTACCCAATCGGCTTCACTGGCATTTATCATTTCAACTTCTTGTTGGAGATTCGCAAAATCAGCAGCTAAAATGGATGGGGCAATTATTGGTTTCATATTACTATTTTGGTTTTATGGTAATTTAGCGAAAGAGAATACTGAATATTCAAAATACAATTTACAAATATCAAATAAATTACAAATATCAATTTTTTATATTTAAATCATTTCTGTTTTTCGCCTAGCCATTTTTATCACAACTGAATAACGCCAGTTATTTAATAAGCTATTTGTTTATCAATTAAAACAATTAGGATTTTTACAACATTGATATTTGAGCATTGGGATTTATTTGTTATTTGCTTTTTTGTGATTTGTGATTTTTCTTAAAAGGGATGACTTTGCTCATTACTTTTGCGAAAGCCCTTTATTTTTTTATAATCCTGATGCTCTCTGTAGTGGTAAGGTTAGCTAATCTCAAAAAATAAACACCAGCGGTAAATTCACGCAAATCAATAATATTGGAGATATTTAGCCAGTTAAAACTTAGATTTTGTTTGTAAAGTAACTGACCTGATGAATTTATAATCGATAAAACTACTTCATTATATTCTGTAGGATCCCTCACCATAATCTTTAGTTCATCGTTGGTGGGGTTAGGAAAAACGAGATAGTTCTTAGTTTGCATACTTGACTCCTTAATGTTTTTGGCAGCTTGGTAATTTGGTACACCATAACCCAACAGGTTATCTGGTGATGCAGCATTATCCGCGCTCATTTTTACCAGTTCCATTATCTCAAGATATGACAAATCAGGGTAAGCCTGCCATAAACCTATTATTAATCCGGACACTTGGGGAGTGGAAAATGAGGTTCCACTGCCGGTAACTATATTACCTGTTGAAGTAACGAGAGAAGTTGCCGATCCCATGGCAACAAGGTCTGGTTTAATCCTTCCATCACTGGTTGGACCAACAGAACTGAATGTGGACCTGGAGCCATTTGCTGTAATTGACCCAACGGTTAAAATATTATTTGCATCCCCAGGGTGGTTGATGGGATTGTTGCCTGAATTTCCTGCACTATTTACGATCAGCATTCCCTTGGATGCAGCAAAAGTCGCGGCTTTAGTGATGACAGCAGTATTTCCGTCTAAATCCGATGGGGTATAGTCCATGGATGGGTCACTAAAAGTATCGTATCCCAAAGAAGTGTTCATGACATCGACCCCGGCGCTGTCAGCCCTTTCAGCAGCAAACACCCAATTATACTCTTCTATTCTATATTCACTACCAATATCTTCGGTTACGAAAAGCATGTAGTCGGCTTTATAAGCCACTCCTACATAAAGGTTAGGATCATAGGCTGCCATGGTGGAGAATACCTTGGTACCATGACTTCCATATTCATAGACATAATCATCATTTGACACAAAATCATAGGTATCAATGATTTGATTATTGTCATATAGATGGGTAAATAAGCTAATGTTATCAACATTGATAAAACCTGCATCACAAACTGCTACCAGCATACCTTCACCCCTGAATTGATCATTGTGCATTTCTGCGATTCCCAAAAACTGATTTTGAATTTCGTTACTAACTCCTTTTTGCCTTTGATTCGATTGGCTGTCTTTTCCAAATTTATCCTTGCCAGACCTTGAAAGTTTACTACCGGGAGCAACTAAATTAATGGAATCTACAAATGGCAAGGCAGATATTAAGCCCAATCCATTTTTATCAGCCTCAATTAAAACCCCGTTAAACCATTTACTTTTGAAAAAGACCTTGAATCCAAGGTCTTCAAGATCAGTGATGTATGATTCATTAACCGGAAGATCCTGGTCTGTTACACTGATATTTTGTTTATTTCTCCTTTCTATTGCACGCGGGGACAAGAATTCCTGTGGTTGACTTGTGCGGAATCGGGAGTTTGCCTTATCTTTAAAAAACACCATATACCTATTGGTTTGAGCATTGATCTCAAAAACCAATAGCATGGTGATGAGTGCAAACCAACTACTCTTTCCCATAATCAATAATTGTCTGTTTCAGTATTCTTGCTTGTTCAATTATTTTAAGTCCTTTGCAATCATCGTCATTACAAAATTTTATAATTCTACTGCTCTTGTAAATTAAACCAATATTCAAGCCATAAACCTCTTTGCGATAATCCAAAACATCTATCGAATCCAGTTTTTCATTTTGGATCACGGTTAGGGTATTTTCAATTATTTCCAATCCTGTATCAAAACTAGCAAACAAGTTAACCATTTCATACCTATCATTATCCGCACTGTTCAATTTATTGCCATCCCATATTTTGTTTTCTTCGATGGGGAATACCAGCTTTATAAATGGCACGTTGCTTTCAACGGTAACTGCCTGGCTTTGATTTCTCCGGGCAGTCCATACTGAATCAAGTTGCCATGTATCACTGGCCGACAATCTCTTTGACCTGTGCAAAATATAAATAATGTCACCGCCCTGGCCCGGAAACGAATCAACCAGGGATTCTTTTAATTGAAACCTGGCCGTATCATATTCAATAAGAACATTCTTGGTTATTTCCTCAACCTGGTATACCCTGAAATCACCTACCTGAAGTGGGAAAAAATCAAAGCCCACCCTAGCCGGATCGGGCAAGAGTTCCTTGGGGCTACAAGCAAACCATAATAAAACAATGCTAAAGAATGTAAAAAATATTTTAATTGATTTCATTTTGTCTAAAACTAGAAACTATCCAACCTCCTCCAATCAAATCCTCACCTTCATAAAACACAGCTGCTTGACCGGGGGCGATTGCATTTACTCCTTTACCAAAAAAGACTTTCATCATGTCGCCTGCCTGTTCAATAACGGCGGGTGTGCCTTTATCATTGTACCTTACCTTGGTTATGGTGTCCATTCTATGACCGCCAAGATCAGGATATTTACTTAGGTTTAATTGGTTAACATACATTCCATCCCTGGCCAGTTCATCAAATGTCCCTAAAACCACCCTGTTTTTATCTTTATGTATTTCAGTAACATACACGGGGTAACCAAGCGCTATATCCAATCCTTTTCTTTGGCCGATGGTATAAAGGGGGTAGCCTTGGTGTGTACCCACTTCCGAGCCGTCTTCCAAAACGAATTTTCCGCCAGCCACTTTTTCTTCAAGGCCAGGCACTCTCCTTTTTAAAAATCCCCGATAATCATTATCCGGTACAAAACAGATCTCGTAAGATTCGGATTTATTTACCAGATCATGAAATCCCATCTCCAATGCTTTTTCCCTGATTTGGGATTTTTTCAAAGTCCCCAATGGTAGAATAGTGCGACTTAGGCTTTGTTGAGAAACTCCCCATAACGCGTAAGATTGATCTTTTAGCTCATCATCACCTTTGGAAATCACATACCTGCCATTCCAATTCCTAACTTTGGCATAGTGTCCAGTAACTATAGATTCACAATCCAGTTTATCTGCCCTTTCCAACAATGCATCCCACTTTATATGGGTATTGCACAATACACAAGGATTGGGTGTTCTTCCAGCTAAATATTCGCTGGTGAAGTAATCAATAACATAATCACCAAATTCTTCCCTTATATCCAAAATGTAATGTGGAAATCCTAGACTAACGGCAATATTGCGGGCATCATTGATAGAGTCAAGGCTACAACAGCCGGTTTCCTTTTTGTTAGAACCTGATGCGGCATAGTCCCAGGTTTTCATGGTCATTCCAATTACTTCGTAACCCTGTTCATGCATCATTACCGCGGCCAATGAACTGTCAATTCCTCCACTCATGGCCACCAGCACCCTTCCTTTTTTACTCATTTTAGTTTTTTCAACAGGTTAAAAGCCTGCCTTTTCAACAATATAACAACATATAATTTGCAAATATATAGCTTTGTAGCCTAGTTACAGTCGTGTTAATAATTATTTTGAATAATTTTGGACAATCCATTTAATTTCTCTGATGGCACTAAAAACAATAGTCAAAGTTGGATCGATCACCAATTTAAGTGATGCCAGATATTGTGCCGGTATGGGCGTTGAAATGCTTGGCTTCGCAATTGATCCTTCGCATGAATATTACCTGCCAGCAATCCAACTCAATGAGATTATCAAATGGGTTTCTGGTGTTACTATTGTTGGCGAATTGGGTGATAACCTGGATCATTTAGACGCTTATGAGCAATTTGCTGTTCTGCAAGTTTCAGATGGATCCATTTTAAAAAAAGCAAAGAAGGTCGTATCCCAGGTGATATTAGCTGTTGACTTGAAAAAGCAATCACTATCTTTAGCAGTAAACGATTTCCCGGAAGCTGATTATTATCTATTACAGCATTCTGATGAAAAGATTGATGATGATCAACTTTACGATTTTAGTCAATATGGAAATGACCACCAATTGATTTTAGGTTTCGGTATTAATCCTGAAAATGTTGATCAAATTGTTACTTCTGGGATTTTTAAAGGACTCGACCTTAAAGGAAGTGCTGAAATAAGTCCAGGTTATAAAGACTATGATGAACTTTCGGGTATTCTGGAAATCCTCGATGTTGAATATGAAATTTAATAATCTAACGGGAGGCCTTTAAACAGTTACCAGGGATCAATTTATCAAAAAGAGAGTGATACTAATTGATCAGCAGCTCAACCCTTTTCATGGTTTCAGCACTGGATTGACCGTGTTTAAGGTTTCCGGCAATAGTATCTACAATTTCATGTGCACTGGACTCCTTAAAGCCAAATTTTTTAGCATAAAGAATACAAAGTTTAAATTCCTCGGTATCAACGTAATCATCAGCCAACATCATAGCTACAAGATCATATAATTGCTCGAACTTATCTTTATCTTTCTCGGGGACTTCGAACTGTACAGAATCGGGATTTTTCTTAATTGCTTCTAATTGTTTTTCAGAAATCTTATGTTTCTTCGCAAGCTTCTTTAACAACTCGTTTTCAGAATCATCAAAATGACCATCAACATAGGCCATCTCCAACAGGTTTTTCATGTGACTTTTAGCACTAACTTTGCCTTCTTTGAAGAGTTGTAAAAATTCACTGAAATTCATAGTTGACTAATTTAAGTTTGTTGTTTGGTTTTACTTCTAAAGGAAAAGTAATTTACCAATTAGGTTTGTGATATCAAATTTTTAGGTAATAATATAGTAATACCAAACCCGTGTTGACCACTAAATTAAAAATTGGTTCATACAATTCTCTTAATTTTAAGTCTAATCCGTACTAAAAAATGAAAGCGATATCCGGAATTTACGCTCTAAAAGTGGATCAAAGCGTTAGTCTACCTGGAACAGGAATTCTTGAAGAATATGCCGAGCAGAAAACAATAAAAAAGGCCCATTCCTTAAGAAATAATCAAGATAAATACCTGATATTATTTTCTGATCTTTTTGTAAAACACATTTTAAAAATCCATAATACTTCTTTCGCAACTCTTGAGCTTTCATACAATAAACATGGAAAGCCATATTTCAATAACAAGAACGCTCCAGAATTTAATATAGCCCATTCAGGTGAATATGTAATTTGTGGTTTTGATGAATATCCTGTCGGGATAGATATTGAGCAAATAAAGCAAATGGATTTTAGTGATACAGATTATTTCCTATCAAACAGAGAAAAAACAATGCTTAATGCAACCAATAGCAGTAATCAATTATCTTTACTATATAAAATATGGACAGTAAAGGAAAGTTACTTAAAGGCCATTGGTACTGGTTTATCTTCCAATAAGCAACTTTCTGATTTAAGTGTAGTAGTTGATAATAGTGATCTGAAATTATTTTATAATGATAAAAATATTACAGATTGGTGCTTTTACGACCTTAATGTTGATAAAGGTTATTCCGCTACTGTCTGTACTAGGATGGGAAATTTTAATCAAGATGTAACTATTATCGATATATCTGATATTATATATAATTTATCAAAACCCGATTAGTAAATGGTCAACAATCACCGTGGAAATAATATTGCGATCATAGGGATGGCTTGCAGGTTCCCGGGAGCAAACAGTATTGATACCTATTGGGAAAACATCAAAAATGGCATTGAGTCCATTTCCAGGTTTACTTCTAAAGAACTCACCCGCCAGGGTATACCCCAATCCGACATCAACTCCAAAGATTATGTAAAAGCCAAAGGGTATATTAAAGAGTGCGAGTATTTTGATGCGGACTTTTTCGGCTATCCACCAAGGGATGCAATAAGAATGGACCCCCAGATCAGGTTACTTCATCTTTGCTCATGGGAAGCATTGGAAAACGCCGCTTACAATCCCGAAAACACGAAAGAAAAAATCGGGGCATTTTTGGGGGCAAATGAAAACCAGGAATGGATCAAGCGGATAACAAATAGTTCAAGTGAAGACCCTTCCGATCAATATGACAACTTTATCCTTAATTTCAGGGATTACGCGGCCACCAGGGTTTCTTATAACTTGAACCTCAAAGGCCCTTCATTTACAGTTTTAACAGCTTGTTCTACTTCGTTGGTTGCAGTTCACCTGGCCTGTAGGTCGCTCGATAGCGGGGAATGCGATATTGCCTTGGCCGGTGGGGTTTCAATTTCCCACCCAATTAAATCGGGTTACAAGTATAGGGATGGTTTAATGGTATCAAAAGATGGGCATTGCCGGACTTTTGATAAAGCTGCCAGCGGTACAGTATTTGGCGATGGTATCGGGGTCGTCTTACTTAAACCATTACAAAAAGCCATTGAAGACAACGATCATATCCAAGCCATAATTAAAGGATCAGCAATTAACAATGATGGCAACAGTAAGCTTGGATATACAGCACCCAGCCAAGAAGGACAGGAAAGGGTGATTTCTGAAGCATTAAGGAATGCCGCTATTAAACCAGAATCCATTGGGTATGTGGAAGCACATGGTACAGCTACAAAAGTTGGTGATCCCATTGAAGTTAAGGCCTTGAAAAATGCCTATGGCCCCACTGTTCCGGGATTCAGAAAACTAGGATCAGTAAAAACAAATATTGGGCATACAAACGTAGCCTCGGGTGCAGCTTCATTAATTAAAGTTGCGCTTTCGTTGGAAAAAGGCGTAATACCACCTCATATCAATCTTAATAAGGTTAACCCAAACCTGGATTTAGGTGATGATTGTTTTACGATCAATACGAAATGTGAACCATTTCAAAAGTATGGAGGGCCCAGGAGGGCGGGAGTAAGTGCCTTTGGGTTTGGCGGTACAAATGCCCACTTAATCCTTGAAGAACCACCGCAGAATAATATCAATAAACCAAACCCTGGCTATCAATTAGTAACCTTTTCGGCTAAAACAGAAGAGGGTTTACAGAAGCATAAAGAAAATTTATCAACTTATTTAAACAATGATAATTCCATTTGCCTGGAAGACGTTGCTTTTTCATTAAACGTGGGAAGAAAGAATTTCAAAATCAGGGAGTCAATAGTTGCCAATAGCCTAAAATCTTTCACTGAGCAACTTGAAGTGCACTTAAAGAAACCAGAAGTAAGGTCATCAAAAAAAATAGCATTCCTTTATCCCGGCCAGGGGGCTCAATATGTGAACATGGGAAAGGATCTTTTTGAAACAGAACCTGTATTTAAAGAAAGCGTCCTTTTATGTGACCAAATTTTACTCCCTATATTAGAAGAGTCAATAGTGGAGATTATTTATCCTGGTAAATCCGGGACAAAAAATGCTCATGAAAAGCTAAAACAGACTAAATATGCCCAGCCCGCTATTTTTACAATCTCTTATTCAATAACCAAACTCTACCAAAGCTGGGGCATCAAACCAGATGTACTGATTGGTCATAGTGTTGGCGAATTTGTGGCAGCCTGTGTTTCTGGTGTATTTTCTTTAGAGGAAGCACTTAAACTGGTTGCCATGCGGGGCAGTTTGATTCAGGCACTGCCACAAGGAAATATGATTGCAGTGCCGTTGGCTGCAGACGAAGTTTCAAGCATGCTCAATCCGAAAGTGTCCCTGGCTGCAATAAATGGCCCCTCCCTTTCATTAATATCGGGTTCAAAGAAAGGCATAGTCCAACTAAAAGAGAGGCTTAAATCAATAGGGGTAGCCACGCAGTCTTTGTATACCTCACATTCATTTC
>CBDVAV010000122.1:0-9520 GCA_965372055.1 uncultured bacterium
AGAAATATCTTCACAGAGCAGGCTGGTATCAAAAAATGCCTTTGGTTTAGGGTTGATCCTAATCCCTTTTGAAACCGTTACTTCACAACTTGTACTGGAGTTTTGGTAGGTATAATTAATCGTAACATCTTTCAGTCCAACACCCTCTAAATTTCCAATAACTTCAGGGTTGATAGTTGCTGTGCCGTCACCATTGTCAATTAATCCACTGCTGATATTGGTGCCATTAATATCTGTTAACGTGTAAAAACCAGAGGAAAACCCTCCTATTGGACGTACTATAGTAATTGCCTCCAGGTTAATGAGTGATCCATCAATACAGTATTGCCCCGTATTTACCAGAGGATTACTTATTATAAAATTCGGTACAGGAGGGATATGTACCCCGATAATCTGTGCCAGGGTATCTTTTGAATTATCACTGGTCCGAGTGTAAGCGGCATAAAAATTAAGCAAAAATTCCCCTTGGTCGGCGGCATCTTCTGGATTAAAAAAGTACTGGTCACTATTGCTCCTGGTTAATAATGACAAAACTATATCATCAGGATCTGTTACCCACATTGAGTCAAGGTCATAAAACTGACCTGTGATGGGATTGTCCCTGCTGGTACTGCTAATGGCCCCGATGTTTGTACAATAGTCAGGTTGATCAAATATAGCTTTGCTGTTATCATAAACAGTCAATAGCTTCTTGGCAATAGAAACACAACCTGGGTTATTTGTTGTATTGGTATGGATAAATATTATTTCGTGGGTTCCAAATCCGGCTGCAGAGGTAAAAAGTGTATCACCGACCACACCCGGTCCGCTAAATTCATTTATACCAACTTCTATCAGTGCTGGTGGAACAATCAGGGGTACTTTTAATATATCATTGCTGATGGATGACCTGTTTGGATTGGTAAAAAACGTTACAGGTTGCGGTGCTATGGTATTAAGTGTGCCAAGTACAGCTCCGTCCGAATTACCATTTTGATCAGCAGTTCCACCCAAGCGGAAGATATTTCCAGATGTTCCGGCAAGGCCTGTTGCTTTAATTTCAAGGCCTTCCATAGTGATTTTATCACGGTTTCCTGTACCAGATACATCATAAACAAACTGCAGCGTGGTATTGTTCAAATAACTATGGGTAATGGGGTCGGTAATATCACTACCTGATTTAGCTTTCACTGTATCATTTTCAGCATTTATATTATACTCAAAACCTTGGGGTAAAGCCAAGTTGAAGGTTTGGCCTCCTCCCGTACCAAAATCGTTGTTTACCCCTTCTATGATACTGATGATGGGGAATATTCTTTGGAAATCGCCAACGCAAAGATCCAATAGCTCATACTGTACTTGAACACCTGCTCCTGGTGAATTGGTAGTAAGGACATTTATATTGCTAACTGTTGGCTGAATATTAGGTGATGGTTGTGCTAGGTCTTCCGCCAGTAGCCAAATTGTATAATTTGTATTTGAGTTGAACGTTGGGTTAAATATTCCAGCATAGTGATATACGTTGTCTTGCAAAATATCTTTTGACCCATTGGCATAAATTGTTCCACCAGTATAGGTTGCCACTCCTCTCATTTCATCCCTGGTGGGAGCAGGGTCGCCCTGATCCGTGACTATATAAAAGACCTTCCCCAGTTCATCAAGAACCACTTTTAAATCGAAACCAATATCGATAATATTGATTGCCTCTGCAGGATCAACATATACTGGAGGGGTACTGTCAGAAGTTTTAAAGTTCCAGGCTGTTGCATCGGAAATACCGCCAAAAAGATTACCAGAATCATCGGAAAATCCAGTACTGTTGGCAGGATCAATGGGGTCAATATTGCCATTCAATATGATTATATAATATTCGGTGTCATTTTCCAGCACCCCAGGATCAGGAGGAATTAAAAAGGTGTACTCTGTACTGGGCATTGTTGAAGATGGGTCAAGTTCCAGGTTGGCAATGAACGTTCCGTCTTTCTTAAATATTTTAAGTGTAGTTCCCAATACATTTACGGGTTCGTTAAATGTAATTATAAAGTTTGTATTGGGAGGGGAAAACTGTAAGTTGTCCGCCGGAGACAAAGTAACAATTTGCGGAGGTATGGCATCTTCAAAACTATACGATAACCCTGTTATAGAACCTCCAATACTTCCACTGGTTGTAGTAAAGTTTACCCAGCTGAGGGAAGGGGTAACTATTGGTGTGGCTTCATCCACGAAATCAGACAAATCAGTTACGATAAAATAATTATCTCCATCAACCACATCATTTACCCCTGAAAATGTAACTGTGCTGGTAGCAGCAGTAATGGTTAATCCGGCAATTTCAAGATCTATGCCATTAAAGGCAGCATCCAACGACTTGTAAAGTCTGAAATTCTCAAATATGTTGCTTATATCCTGATCAAAATCCACTGCTAATTCTGTTAATTGAGGCTCATTTGTTGTACCGGATATTGCATTTATCCGAAAGCCAAAAATTGCTTTATTTATAAATGAAGGTTGTAAGGGTGATGGTTCGATCCCATTTGTCAATAAAGTAATCCTTGAATGGATTACGTCAACGGAGGTACTGGTTCTTGATAGTCCATTGGCGTTTATGTTTAAAGTGCCATTTCCCGCTATGGTATACTGTAAACCAGTAAAGTTTAGAAACCCATTAACAAATGAGGTAGGAACATTTACCATTCCGAGCGTTCCAGTATTGGAAACTACAGACGCAAAGTCAAAATCCAGGTCAACCATGGCATTTGCATCACGGGCCATCACAACGGGCTCTATGGTCAACACTTGGTTAATACCTTCTATTGACCCAGGTGAAGTAGTAAAGTCAAGCTGGGTAGCAGTTACTTCTATTAAATTACTGCCAGTATTACTGGCTGCACTACCACCATTAGCAAGGGCAAATTTAGACCCGCCGCCATTGGTTACAGAAGTAATGGATACTGCAATCTCCTGGTTATCAGTAACGTCTGTTTTGAATGTAGCCCTGATGCTAAATGGATACTCTCCATCATCGGGGGCCACGAGTGTAGTTATGCCATTAAAGGTAAGGGATGCCGCTGCTACTTGTTCATCTATTAAAGTATTTCCATCGAACAAACCGATATTAACAAGGTTGGCAATATTTGATATTGAAATGGTGAAATCTGCTAATCTGGTCACGGCACCATCAGCATCGGGATTAGTGCGGTTTCCAAACCCATCTTCCACGCCATCTCCGTCAACTACTTCAAATTCTGCTAATACGAAACTATTTGCCACGGTCATGGCCACTCCCGGGTCTGGATAATTAATGTAATCAATGTTTAACGTAGTGGGTGTTTTTAATCTCACTAACGATTCCTGAGATGAGGCCACGTTATGGGTTTGGCTGATACCATCCATTAAAGCCCCGGAAGGAATTACCAACTCACCCGTTGCCCCATCTGTAGTATAGTGGAAAGTGGATGCCTGTACCTCAAAGTCGTACACGCCATTGATGAAATTGCCTGTTGGAGGGTTTTCAAAGAGGAGTGTTGCAGTAGGTGTAAAGTTTTGTGTACTGAGCGTTCCAATTGGAGCACTATAATCCAAATCTGTACTATAATACTGGTCTTTTGCCTTGATGATAAGATAGTTTGGCGACTGGATATCAGTGAAGGTGCTCACATTATTAGGTTCGTTTATGTCTGATGTAAATATCACCCTATCAGCTGTTACCTCAATCATGTTATCATTGACCGACAAGGTGCTTTGTGCCCCACCAGTTCCGTCAGCTCCATCAGAAGCCACGAACTGTGAACCGAATTGATTTGCAACCACATTTATTATTGTAAATGATATGAAATCCATATCCGTAACAGCACCAGGATCTGCTCCGGCCAGGTCATAATCGTCACCATGGAAACTTGCCCTGATGGTATAGTCAATACTGCCATCATCTGGTGCAGTAATTGACATACCTGAAAAAGTTATTAGACCTGAGTTAACAGTTTGTTCATTTGTACCTGTGCTTGAAAGTTCTGTTGAACCATCATCACTGTAAAGGGCAATTCTTCTTAAATTTTCCCAGTTATCAATTTGGATTTGGATACTTTCCAGTTTCGTATTTGTACCATCATTGTCTGATGCACCGCCGGCATCGCGCAAGGTGAATTTTTCCAAAACGATACTGTTGCTGTTATCTGTTATATCATTGCCCTGGAAATTTTTATAATCTATGTTCGTGGGGTAGGTAATTGGTGCTTTTATAATGTCAGATAAACTGGAATAAGCTACACTAACCGCATTGCTGGCTCCATTGATCGTTGTATTGCCATTATCGGTTATTGTAAGTGTTCCGTTAGCTCCATTAGCCGTACCGCCGACATACTGGAAGTTGGAATTAAAGGTAATTACGCCCGAAGCATAACTCAAGTCACTATTGGTAAAGCTGGTCATGGTTAACCCATCGGTGTTTGTTAGGGTTACAGGGCCTGCATAGTCTTTATCTTTGTTATTATTTATATCCCTGGCAGTAACTACTGGTACGGTAGGCAAGTTCGCATCATAATTGGCTGTAGCCTGAGGTTGGGTAGTGAAATCGAGTTTGGTGGCTACCACCTCTATTGCATTATTTCCCGTGCCGGAATTCACGTTTTGGGCAGGGTCAAATGTACTGCTGCCCGAAACAAGGGTGATATCGGTTTCAGATATTTCAAAAACAAATTCTAAATTGTCTATAGTGTTTGGAAGTGCCCCCCCTAAACTGCTTTTTAACCAAATGTGCAATTTGTAGGTTTTAGCTCCGCCATCGGCCACGTATCCCAAATTTCCGGTGGAACTGGTTATTCCTGAAAACACCATATTGTTTGTATTGATGGAAGTAACGGCAATTTCATTGGGACTAGCCTCGTTATCCATAAGTTTTGCTCCTGCAATAGCGTTTGTCCAGTCACCGATCTGATCGTTTGCCAAATCCCTGTTAATTATGATCTGGCTAATTTGAGTAGGGATGGTATCGTTTTGGTTAGCTGCAATGCCCAGATCGTCTTGAACAGTGAAATCAAAAACTTGTACTCCCGGGTTTGTATTAGCTAGCGAAGAAATAGTAGCCGGTTCAGGGTCGGCTCCCGGTGTTAAAGAAGTAGTATTGGATGTATGAACCGTCATAGCAGAACTTGTTGTACCAGTAACACCTAAAGACGAAATATTTATTGTTCCATTTCCTGCTTGTGTATAACTAAAGTTTGTAGGAAATACCAAGATTCCTGTTGCTGGCGTGATTGGAAAAGTAGTTGGTGCATTGTGCATTCCGAGCACTTGTATATTTGTTACTGTAACACCCTGTGCAAATTCGTGGTCCCGGTTTCCATTGGGGTCTTGTGCCATAACTTCGAGTGGTGTTCCAAAATCAGCCCCCACACCAATATCGCTTTGAGGTATGTCAGAAAAATTGTTTATTAAGACCAGTTTGGTGGCAATAGCGTCTACTTTATTGGATCCGGAAGCAGATTGTGCTAATTCCCCGGTACTGATTTTACTGCTGATTCTAGTGGACTCGTTATAAGTGAAGCTTGTGTTGTCTACTTTGAATACAAAATTTTTAACGTCAATATTGTCAGGTAAATTTTCTGACCCCGACATATCAGTTTTCAACCAGATTTTCAAGGCATATGATTTGGTGGCATTATCCAAGATTTCGCCTAGCTGACCAGAGTTGTTTAATATCCCTGTAAATGTCAGGGTATTTATCCCGATATCTGTTGTCGGATCAAGTGAAATGCTGGTTGTACCATCACTCAATTCAGCGCCGGCAATGGCTTGTGACCAATCAATAATTAGATTACCAGTTCCTTGTTTTATTACAATACTGGATATTCTTGTAGGTGCATTGTCATCGTCGGATGGAGTACCAGCCAGTGCATCTTCATCAATTCTAAAAGAAAAATTTGTCACAGCGTTGGTTTCATTCGCCCCTGCACCAGAAAGAACAGTAGTGGTGGCAGGAAAAGTCAATGGCCCGCCATTAACAGTTGTAAGGGAAGATTGGCTGGCTACAAGTGTTGTTTGGGAGAGAGTAGGGAGGGGGGCATCGATTTTATAATTTATATTATCGGCAATATTATTTGGAGAAAGAGCATATGGATATAGTATGAAATCGTATTGAATCCCGGATTTTAGCCCAGTGAATTGATAAGTATAAGTACCTGTCACATTATTCGTGGCAACATTTATTGCTCCATTACCGTCGGTAACATCAGTATCATCGGGTACTAATATACCGTCAGTTGGAGGAGTAAACGCAGCCCCTGCAGGATCCTTTATCAACAAAAGGTAATGTGAAGCAAATTGCGGCACTGCTGTTGAGTGGTTCCAGGATACTTCAATACTTGTAGTTCCATTCTGCGAAACTGAAAATCCAGTAGCATGGTCTGAGGGCTGGGGTAAAACCACCTGGTATTCCTCATAAGTTGCCCCATTAGGAGCGGCTTTGGTTACAGCTCCAGCATCTGGGTTACCTGCGGCATCAATCACCGAACTCAACACACTAATGAATTCGAGCCCCAAAGACCCAGTACCTGTATATGAGTTTACCGTAACTATATAATCAGTGCCGGAACCAGAAATATTGGCAATGGATTCCCCACCCACAACAGGGTAATTATCAGTGGTGCTGGCATCACCTCTTTGAAAAATTGGATCGGTAAACCTGAAACCGGTGCTGTTTACTCCAGTTACACTTTCACTAAAAGTAACATTATATTTGATAGTGGTAAGAGCAGTTCCGTTGGAGCTGCCGATTCCATTCAGGTCGGATGGTTCTACCTCTATAGCTGTAACCTTGGGAGGCGTTTTGTCAACGGTTACACTTGAGTCATCAGTAACAGCGTTTACCTGAGTTCCAGTATTTCCGGCAACATCTTCAAAGTTGATAGTGAAAGGAACTGCCCCATCTGATTGCCCGGTAGTCATGGTGTAGGTGGCTTCGTAATTATCTCCACCGCTATTTACTACGGTGGCTGTTTGTCCTGCGATAGAAACACTAGGCGTGGTGGGCAGGTTTACCCAAATTGTTTCATCGGTTGTAAAGGAGACTTTAACCTCATCGTCAACCCTGGCTAGTTTCGGGGTCACTGCATTGTTGGAAGCAATGCCTACAGGATCGAGTGTGGGAGCAGTTTTATCAAAAGTAACACTGCTGCTATTTGTGGTAACAAATACCCTTACAGGTAATTCAGAAGGATCAGCAAAGACGATTGTAATGGACAGGCTTCCCTCAGCATAATCAATGGTATTGGTAGTGACAGTTCCGGAATACAGACCTGAACCCAAAGGGGTGACAAATGCAGGATTAAAACCAATGTCGATTGTAGGGGCTGAGGGCAGATTCACACCCTGTTTGTAGCGTACCACTACCTCAACAATATTACCTACTTTTGCAAAAGCAGTATTATTGGCATTATCGGATGAAATAGTCACAAGATCAAAAAATATTTCTCCCGTAGTACCATTAGCCAGCTCATTGCCACCAAGGTCTTTGAGGTTGCTGCTTGCTCCTTGCGTATAGTTAATTGTAATTGCTGAAGTCCATGCCCCATCTACCGGGCTGGTTAAAGTGATGGTATTATCAATACCTTTGCTGCTATAAATAACAGAGGCAGGTGCACCCTGGTCAGTGCCAAATCCGATAGCTGATGTTGCTTCAGTCAAATCGATCTCTTCTGACATATTAAAAGTGATTTTCTCAGGGCCTGTACCGTTAGAATCAAATACCAAACCGGTGGCTATAGTAGGTTTTGTTGCGTCTACTGTAAACTTCCAAGGCTCGGTAGCGCCATCTATTGCATGATTGTGATTACCCTCACCATTAACAAATATCCAATCGGCTACATTTACTTTATATTCTACATTGTGCTCGTAGGCAGGTGCCCCGGTATTGATTGTTACCATATTGGTGCTGGCACTAAAGGCTCCACCACCTATATTAAAAGCTGCCAGGAGGGAATTATCACTCACTTTTCGTATTTCAATGTCATTTCCCGCCGATGTTGAGCCTATGGATATATTTTCGTCATAAGTGATGGTCAATGAAGTAGTTACTTCTATACCTACGGTAGTGCCATTGGCAGGGGATAAGGCCGTATGATCAGGGGGGAGGTCGTAGTTGTCGCCATTATTAGTAACTACATCTGGTGCGGTTACGCTTCCAGCGTTATCACTCCTTACCCAATTTCCATCTGTACTCATAATTAATTTTCTAATGCTGGCTGGGGTATCTTTTGTACCATTTCCTATGGTGTAAGATGCATTGTCTTTTTCTGCCCCTGGATCAATGGCATCTGTGCCATCGGTAAGACCTGTAGGAACTTGCGATTTTGATTGATCATTTGCGTTTACAGTCCCAGTTGTCCATCCCCCATTCATGTTGATGGCCGCGATAAATACTGCATCTGCTGCCCCTGTGCCTTGATAAGCTAATACTTGATCACCATCAGGGCCGCCACCACCATTTCCAAGATCTAAAGCAGTTCCTGAAGTCACAGAACCAGCATCCGATGGAGTTACCGTAGTTCCATTTATTTCAATTTCTGTTCCAGCAAATAAATTCCTTGAAGCTGTAAAAGTAAGTTCTGAATCTTCGTTATCAGTAACAAATGAACTACCTCTCCAGCCTTTATCAGTAAAATTAATGTCTGTGCCGTTATCAACATCTTTTAATAAAACAAAGGAAAACTTATCGCTGTCCCCATAAAAACTTGTAAAGGCAATATCACCTGCACCTAAGGAGGGGAGTTGGGCTTCTTCAATAACATGGTTGGATATATTTTGAAGTGGGTTTCCTGCCAGGTCCTGGATATTTCCGGGACTATAGGATACAGTGTTTCCAATTGTCCAGTCACTATTTGCAACACTGGTCAGGGTAATTAAATTGGTAGAACCCTTTCCGGAGTATATTTGGGTATTAAGGGTTGCAGCAGCATCTATCAAAAACCCTGTAGTAGAGATTCCTTCACCCAGGGTAATTTCTTCCGACATGGTTACCTGAATTGTTTCAGGGGAAGCATTGTTAAGGAATAAATACATTTTATCCCCTGAAACAGTTGGAAAGGTTTGGTCAACGGTAAGCGTAGTAGTACTAGCAGTTCCGGTAGTACTGTTTCCCACAATATCAGTGACAATGGCATTTAATGTGATAATGTCATCATCTATAATGCCTGCATTTAATGCTTCCAGCTGCGCTGAAGTTATTTTTACGGTTTGTGTTGATCCCAATGAAGCGTTCATGATATTATTTGCTGATCCGAGTGGATTGAAACCTAAACCATTTACATTGGCAATAATCTGAATGGTTCCACCAATTGACCCATTATGCAGGGAAGCATCATTGTCTATGGGTACAGTAATGTTTACAGTGGTATTGGTGGAATTCCAAAACCCAGTGACTACATTACCACCAACTGTTATCACACTCCCCCCTATATTTAAATCAAATGCCGTGGGGGCAGATTTATCCAAGAGCAGGGTCAATGTATTATCAGTAACCGGTCCATTGCCAGCCGCATCGGTGGCG
>CBDVAV010000123.1:0-9515 GCA_965372055.1 uncultured bacterium
CTTGTTTATGGTTTCTGCCTGTGAATTGTCCCCAGAGGAGATTGAGCCTGTTGGTAAGTATCTTGAATTTGATCCGGATGTAGCAGGGGAAGATCCGCCTGATGAAATACCACCTCCCCCACCTGCCAACTGACATATTTGTGAGAATTGCATTTAATCCTCACTTTTCTTATTTTTGTTATATGTGTAGATATATATATTTAATAAATCTAACTTTTAGCATACTATTGTTCATTATATATGGTTGTGGCAACAAGAATACACAACAGGTCTCACAACAAAGCGGGGTAAAAATTGATAGCTTATATAAAGTGAGCTATAACGCACTGTCCTCGGATACTTCAATTGCAATTTCTGCCGCTAAGGAATTACTCGATCTATCCACAAAAGTGGAAGATCACACCGCCAAGGCGAAAGCATTTTATCTCCTTGCTTACATAAATAGCAGTAATTCAAATTTTGAAAAAGCTGTAAAATATTATTTTGATTTACTGAACCTTTCAAAAGAAATTCAACATAAAGAATTCACCTTTAATGCACTGATCAGCCTAGGTAAAATTTATTTTATAAACGCGGACTTTGTTGGTGCGAAAGAAATTTTCAATGAAGCCCTGGAAATTGCTTTAGAAGATAATGATCAAAGTAAAATTGCTAATTTGAAATATAGGGTAGGGCTTTGCAATAAAAAGATTGGTAACTATTACGAAGCTGAAGATGCTTATAGAGTTGCAATCAAAAAATTTCAAGCACTTGGAAATTTGGATTGGGTAGCAAAGACCACATTATTAATAGGCAACATTCACAAGGAGGTTGAACAATATGATTCAGCTATCTGGTACTATAAAAATGCCCTTACTATGACCCGGAAAGTAAAAATCACAGCTGACGCATTGAATAATATAGGCATCATACATGAATTGGAAGGGGATGAAGAAGCCGCGATGAGAAATTATAAACAGGCACTGGAGTTAAATGGTATACCAAATGCTACCAAAACATTAATCCTAAATAATTTAGGGGATATCTATCAACAACAAGATAGTTTAAAAGCTGCTATCCTAAAGCATGAAAAAGTGATCACCTTAATAAATAAAAATAAATTTGACAGGCAATTGATCAAAACACATCAATTTCTATTTAATCTATATCAGAAAACAGGAGATCTGGAAAATGAAAGAATACATGCAGATTATCTGGTGCAGATAGCATTACCTCTATTCGACTTAAAAGAAAAACTACACAAAATTAAAGGAACTGAAGATCAGTTAAATAAGAATATCGAAAAGGCACAACTCCAAAAAGAGCGCATCTATTACTGGCTCTCGCTTACCTTTTTGGCAATTGGGCTAACGGCCATTGCCTATCGTTTGCGCAAGTATTTTAAAAAATGGAAAAACATAAGGGCCAAGTACAACCACTTCATAACCATATACAACGATTTTCTTACCGAATACAGGGCCGCCATAGCCAGGCAACTGCAACTTCACATGGATCAGGGCACCCTGCCCAACAAACCAATGGATATCCCCTGGGGGGAGAACAAATGGGAAAAATTTTACAGCAAGGAGGACGATGAAGATTTTGACGGAAGTAATGGAAATGGTAAAGATAAAGGAGATGGTGATAATGGTAAAAGTGATAATGATGATAAAAATGATGATGAAAAACAACCTTAAAGATTTGGGCTTTACTAAACCTTTTTAGGTTTGGTAAAGCTGTTCTTTATTATCTGTTTCCAGGTTTACCAACCTTTAAAAGTTTAGTAATCCAAAACTATATACTACTGTTAAGTTAAGCCTCAAGTTACGCTAAAAGTTGAGGATAATTATTAAGTTAATGCCATTGGTTTCTCCCTTTGGAGGGAGATATAGAGGGAGGAATCATAAACCTTAACTTAATAATTACCCGTCGATCCATCCTTAACTTAACACTACAGTATAAACTGGCTTAAGTCTTTATTCTTGATCAGATCACTCAATTTCTCCTCTACCATTGTTTTGGTAATGGAAATCTTGGCATTGGGCCCAATTACATCGGGTACGTCAAATAGAAATTCATTGAGCACAGCGCTCATTACGGTATGAAGCCTGCGGGCGCCAATATTTTCGAGATCTTCATTAATTTGGAATGCAATTTCCGCTATTGCTTCCAGGGCATCTTCCTGGAACTTGATCTCAACTTCTTCGGAAGCAAAAAGTGCTTCATATTGTTTGCTTAGGGCATTCTTGGGTTCTTTGAGAATACGGAAAAAATCATCTTTTGTAAGGTTTTCCAGTTCTACACGAATCGGGAACCTTCCCTGTAGCTCAGGGATCAGATCGGAAGGTTTTGCTGCATGAAAAGCACCAGCGGCAATGAACAAAATGTGATCTGTAACAACTACACCATATTTCGTATTCACGGTACTGCCTTCTACTATCGGCAGAAGATCACGTTGTACTCCTTCCCTACTTACATCCGGCCCACCTCCTTTTTTCGAAGCTACCGCAATTTTATCAATCTCGTCAATAAATATTATCCCTGTATTTTCGGCTTTTCTTATGGCTTCTTCCTTCACCTCATCCATATCAATCAGTTTTGCTGATTCTTCTTCAAGAAGCAACTTTCTTGCTTCGGCAATGGTAACCTTTCTTTTCTTCGATTTTTTTGGCATCATGCCATTCAGCATTTCCTGTAGGTTGATCATCGATGCTTCATCCATCATTCCCCCACCGATCATACCTACTCCAGTGGAAGCCGGCTGCCTTACACCAATCTCTATTTTTCTGTCTTCTAGTTCTCCATTCTTGATTTTTGCCCTGAACCTCTCCCTGGTTTTCTCATTAAGTTCCTGCTCGTTTTGAGGTATTTTTTCGGTTTCAGTATCTAACTTGGAGGTACTGATAGTAGGACTTGGTGTACTTGAGGTAGAGCGTAAGGGGGGGATTAATGCATCCAGTATAATTTCCTCCACTATCGATGTTGCCTTTTCTGCCACTTCCTCCTTTTTCCGTGTTTTAACCAAGCTTATGGATTGCTCAACCACATCCCTCACCATACTTTCAACATCCCTTCCTACATACCCAACTTCAGTAAATTTAGAAGCCTCCACTTTTGTAAAAGGGGCATCGGCAATCCTGGCCAAACGACGGGCTATTTCGGTTTTTCCAACCCCCGTGGTCCCAATCATAAGAATGTTGTTTGGGATTATTTCACTTTGGATTTCCGGGTCTGCCCTCATCCGTCTCCATCTGTTTCTTAAGGCGATTGCAACATTCTTTTTAGCATCATCCTGACCAATTATATACTTGTCAAGTTCAGCTACTATTTCTCTTGGTGTTAAATAACTGTTATCCTCCATTTTATAATTCTAAAGAGTTTGTTTTCTTGATAAACCTGGAAAAGTTGGTACTTATTGAAAAATTATTGGTCCCGCTTGCCACGTGGTAACTCGATCTGGTATAGGAAAATTCAAACTTTTTTACTTTGAACATTAAACCATACGAAATTCCGGCACCTCCTGAAGTGTCTTCCAATCTGAGTTCCTTCCTGCGAAGATGGTTATATCCGAACCTCAAGTTCACATTTTGAGTCAGTATAAATTCAGCCCCAAAAACGAAATGCCTGAAAACCTTATCAGCTATACCTGCTTCGGTGCCTTCTTGACCTTGTTCGTTGGCTGTAAAAAATGCTATATCTCTTTTGTATAAATTATAAACGGTGGTTGAAAACCTAACTGGCATATGTGTCGGCTTAAAACTTACCCCCATCTGAACATCAAACGGTAGTTGGGAATTACTTTCATCACTATAATCCTTTAAAAAAAACCCAACATTCTTTATTGATAACCCTACGGTCAAGTCATGAACAGGATGGACAAAAGCCCCACCCAGATCAAGCATCATTCCAGTGGCATTAAACCCCGCTATATCAGATCCCGCAATTTTTAAATTGGCACCTATACTAAAGTTGGAAATCTTGCGAGAGTTACTAATTGCAATAAGATACTCCCTAGAGTTAAATGACCCTAAGGCAGTGCCAGTAGCATCAAATGATTCGATATCTCCAAGATCCAAATAATGTACTCCAAAACTCCATGTTCCCCATTTATTGAATTCCTGGGTATAGGCAACCGATGCCAGGTTAACATCACTGATAAAGTCCAGGTAACTTATAGTTGCTGTCCCTGACTGTTCCCCTGATATTAAACCTGGATTTGAAAAGAACATATCAGTGCTTTTATTGTACAAAGAAACATTGACACCACCCATCCCTGAAACTAAGGTGCTAACCGGCACATTAAGAAATTCAAATGACCGCTCCCCTCCTATCTGAGCTAAGCCTACTCTAAAAATGAGTATACAATATGATATAATTATCAATCGACTGATCATAAATCAGGAATTAGAGTCTTTTGTAGCATCTACTACAAATTTAACTGCATTGTTTACTTTTCTGGGAAGAAGTGCCAATTCAAGCACTTGATCTGCAGTTTCAACATAATTTATCTTTAAACCTTTGATATATCTGGAATCAATTTCGCCAATATCCCTTTTGTTCCGTTGGCTTAGAATAATTTCCTTAATTCCAGCTCTTCTGGCAGCAAGTACTTTCTCTTTTATTCCACCAACGGGCAATACTTTTCCCCGCAGGGTAATTTCTCCACTCATTGCTAACTTCGGTTTCAGCTTTCTTTGGGTAAATATTGATGCCAATGAGGTTAATATTGTAATGCCGGCGGAGGGACCATCTTTTGGAACTGCTCCAGCAGGCACATGGACATGAAGGTCGTAGTTCTCAAATACTTTATAGTTAATATCCAGTAAATCACTGTTCGACCTCAAATATGAAAGTGCTGCCATGGCAGATTCCTTCATCACATCACCTAACTGACCGGATAAAGTTAGCTTGCCTTTTCCACGGCTCACCGATGACTCAACAAATAAAATCTCCCCCCCAACTGGAGTCCAGGCTAAACCGGTAACCACTCCTGGAA
This sequence comes from uncultured bacterium, assembly GCA_965372055.1. Lineage (GTDB taxonomy): Bacteria > Bacteroidota > Bacteroidia > Cytophagales > Cyclobacteriaceae > CBDVAV01. Next base: position 4,976 of record CBDVAV010000123.1, read on the forward strand.
GTTCATTAGTAGTATAAATCTCTTTGTCATAAATCTCAACACCAAGGATATCAATCACTTTTTCCGGGGTGATAGCTTTTTCGTATTCGGTTTCCATGGCGATGGATTTGGCAATATTTCTTACAGTTGCCCCAATCTTTCTTTCCAGGTTCCTGACACCAGATTCCCTGGTATAATCATCGATGAGCTTAGTAATAGCATTATTGCTAAAGGACAAATCCCCTCTTTTTAATCCATGCTCTTTCATTTGCTTTGGGATAAGATGTTTCCTGGCAATTCCAAGTTTCTCTTCCAGGGTATATCCTGATATTTCGATAATTTCCATCCTGTCCCGTAAAGCAGGATGTACTGTGTCCAGAGTATTGGCGGTAGCGATAAACAGTATCTTTGACAGATCATATTCTACCTCAAGATAGTTGTCTGCAAATGAGTTGTTTTGTTCGGGATCAAGGACTTCCAATAAAGCAGATGAAGGATCACCCCTGAAATCCGAGCTCACTTTATCAATCTCATCAAGGATAAAAACGGGATTTGAAGACTTGGATTTCTTTATGTTCTGTATGATTTTTCCTGGCAAAGCCCCGACATAAGTTTTTCTGTGCCCCCTGATCTCAGCCTCATCATGTAAGCCTCCTAAAGACATCCTGACATAATTCCTTTTCAAGGCTTTTGCTATTGATTTACCAAGTGAGGTTTTACCAACCCCGGGAGGGCCGTACAAGCAGAGTATGGGTCCTTTCATATCTTGCTTCAGCTTCAATACAGCCAGGTATTCTATTATTCTGTCTTTGACTTTATCAAGGCCAAAATGATCTTTATCCAGGATTTTTTTTGCCCGATTGAGGTTGAAATTATCTTTTGTGAAATCACCCCATGGCAAATCCACGAGAAACTCGGCATAATTTATGGCCACGGGATACTCGGCAGCCATGGTGTGCATACGCGATAACTTATCCAACTCCTTATTAAAATGAACCTTCACTTCCTCTGGCCACTCCTTGCGTTCACCTTTAAGCCTAAGTTCATTGAGTTCTCTGTCTGGTCCCTCGCTTCCCAATTCATCTTGCAATACTTTTATTTGTTGCCGAAGGTAATAATCCCTTTGTTGCTGATCTATATCTGTATTTACCTTTTTCTGGATCTCGTTTTTCAATTCGAGCATTTTGATATCCTTCATCATATACTTCAGCAATAGAGAGGCCCTCCTAAAGCCATCATCTATTTCCAGTAATTTTTGTTTCTCATTTACATTTACATTTAGGTTAGAGGACAGAAAATGAGTTAGAAATCCCGGATTTTGAATGTTATCAACTGCAATTTGAGCTTCCTGTGGAATTTCAGGATTGAGTTTGACTATTTTTACTGCCTTATCTTTTAAAGATTGTATTAATGCCTTAGCCTCTTTTTTATTAGCCTGGTTAAACTTTTCTTCAATCAGCTTTACTCTGGCAGTTATAAACGGGTCATCCTGAAGAAACTCCTCAATCTCAAATCTTTTATTGCCCTGAATAATGATGGTAGTATTACCATCAGGTAACACCAGCATTTTTATTATGCGTGCCAGGGTTCCAATTTTGTGCAAATCTGAATGGACAGGATCTTCCGTTTTGACATTTTTTTGAGCAATCACGCCAATTACCCTGTCTCCTTGATAGGATTTTTTTACAAGTTTTATTGCCTTTTTCCTCCCTACTGTGATAGGAATTACCACACCTGGAAATAATACCGTATTTCTTATAGGAAGAACCAGAAGCTCATCACTCAAATCAGCATTGTCAATATCTTCAATTTCTTCCCCCAATATTGGGATCAGTTCCTCTCCTTCGTCACCTTCAAGGCTTGATAGTAAGATGGTATTCCATCCATTATTTGTTTGATAACTCATAATGTCAAAATGACATAAATTGTCCTAAATCTTCAACTAATTAATAACATTTACAAATACTCAAGAGCTATGCCAATAAAAAGCCGGGCAGTACGACTTTTTATTAAACGTTAAACATCTTAATTTTATGTAAATATAGATGGGAAGTTGATTCAGGAAATATGGTAAATTTGCTCCTATGAGTTGGGCTGGAAGAATTCTAATATTAATTGTGTTCTATGCCTGGGCACCCGATGGCCTTCTACATGCACAGAAACGCAAGAAAAAACTACTTCTGCAAGCTGAATCTGCCCCTGAATTAAGTAATTACAGTGAATCCAACCTCTTTGAGTTTCCCAATGTCAATAAAATTCCATATTATCATAATAAGGCAAAAATAAACAAAATAGTCAGTTTGGACCAGGCAAAAAGTTGGGAGAAACTCTATCCCTTGCTTAGAGGCTACGTTAAGCAGTTTGGAATTGAAAATTTTTATCATGACACTTATTTGTTGTGGAGACTTGCCAATTTGTCCGAATTACAGGGCAATCCTGATGAAGCGAAATTATTATTTAAACTTGTACTTAAACATAATAGGGAAGATATCAACATTAAAGAACTCCAAGAACATTATGACCTACTGGTACATAATGAAAAAGATTATTATGTCCCCATTGACTATTACTATGAGTTGGTTGAATATCGGAAAGAGGTTGATACATTGAGACCACCAAGAGGGGTCTTGCTTAACATGGGAAAGGAAATCAATTCTAAGATGGCAGATTATGGGCCAACATTAAATGTCAACAATAACATTTTGATCTTTACCTCAAAGCGAAATTTTTCAAATTCGGGGATTGACAACATACAGAATGAGGATTTGTTCTATAGCAAAAGATCAGATGGATTTTGGAGTGATGCAAAAGCCTTCGATGAAGTAAATACTGACTATAATGAAGGATCTGCCTGCTTAAGCAAAGACGGTAAATCCTTATTCTTCACACGGTGCTATTCTCCAAATACTTATGGTGATTGCGATATTTTTATGGCCTCAATACAATCTGACAGTACCTGGGGAGATGTAAGAAACCTGGGGATTAATGTCAACAGCAAGGGATGGGATTCACATCCATCATTGTCACATTCTGATGATACACTTTTTTTTGCTTCCGACCGAATTGGAGGTTTTGGATTATCAGACATTTACTATACCACGAAAAACAAGGATGGTGAATGGGGCAAGGCACTCAACTTAGGCCCAATAATAAATACCAGGAACAATGAAGTAAGTCCGTTTTTTCACCATGTATATAATGTTTTTTATTTTAGCTCAAATGGGCATAGTCTCAATTTCGGAGCTTTCGACATCTACAAAACGTACAAAAACGGCAACAATTGGGATGAGCCAAAAAATATCGGGCCTCTGGTCAATGGCCCCGGAAGTGAATTTTACTTCACCATCGATTCGGATTCCGAAGACCTATTTTACTCCAGGAGTGTAGAAGATGATCTGGAAAACCTTGATTTGTTTTCATTTCCATTGCCCATGGAAGCCCAACCAGGGGCTACAATAGTATACGAGGGAAGCCTGACTGATGAAGATTCCGGTGATCCATTTAAAGGCATTGTCTCAATCATTGATATGGACAACGGAATAGAAGTTGCTCCAAAGTTTCTCCGCCCCGATGGCACTTTTGAATTTGACCTGATCAATGACGGCAACTATTTATTGATCATTCAAGGGGAAGAATTCTTAAGGATAGAAGAATTATTTCAACTTAGCGGTGACATGGAGTACCATCATAAAACCCCTCAACTTAAAAGTACTATAAAATTCGAATCAGTGGTATTTGGAAATGGCGAGGCAGAATTAGTTCCGGAAATGTATTCTGACCTGGACAAAATCGCCAATTTCCTTTTGGATAACCCTGAATTTAACCTCAATATTTCAGGCCATACAGATTCAGATGGAAGGGAAGAATTTAACCTGGACCTTTCTCAAAAGAGAGCAGAAGCAATTAAAGAATACATCGTTTATTTTGGGTCTGTGGAACCGGAAAGAATTGGAGCTAAAGGATTTGGTAGTTCAAAGCCGTTAATAGCTGAAAATACCGAAGAAGATAAGAAGCTCAACCGGAGGGTTGAATTTGAACTACTTAAAGTAAAATCATCACAATAGGGAGAGTTGTGAATTGATTTTAAGAAGAAAGATTGATGTTAAACCTTCACGTGGCAAAGGGAGTGGAATCTCCATATTATCCCTAAAAACAAGCATTGAGCTCCAATTCCATGTTATCAATATCCAAATAGGCCTTGTATAAATTCCAGTTTGAAAATATCATTGAAAATAATAAAGGCCATTAGTCCCAGTAAGAAGATCATTCCTATCTTTTGAGAAACTATAAGAAATTTATCGGAAGGCTTTCTTCCTGATACAATCTCATAGGACAGAAACATAACATGGCCGCCGTCCAGTGCCGGGATAGGAAGAAAATTCATAAATGCCAGTACCATTGAGAGCAATCCTGTTAAAGACCAAAACCTATACCAATCCCAAGTGCCTCCAAAAATCTGTGCAATTCCAATGGGGCCACTAAGGGACTTAGTGACCGAAACTTCGCCCCGAAATATCTTACCTAAAGCTTTAACATTTACATAAATAGCAGAGAAAGCACG
>CBDVAV010000124.1:0-9502 GCA_965372055.1 uncultured bacterium
CGTCCGTCATGCTGAATTCATTTCAGCATCCAGGAGATTGAACCAGACCTGTGATTGCTAGGTGGCCCAAGGTGTTAATTATCCCTACAATCCTAACAGAGGGAGCTGGATATTCCTAAAACATTTTCTTGATCAGCATTAGTTGTCCAAGATGATAAGAGTTGTGATCAGCAACAACATTTATCTCCCTTAGAATTGTTTGTCCGGTGCCATGGGGTATTGGTGCAAATAGATCTATTTCAGGATTTCGTGCAAGGTTTTTCATATCCTCCAGTTCGGCCTTAAATATATTCACACTATTTGTCCAATCTTGTTCCTGATTCGGCGTAGCCTTTTTTGGCCAGTATCCATCGGGGAAATCAGGTGAAACATGATCAGCACTAATTGAAAAATTTAACACGTCCCATTGGGCGATTCTCATGTGCTCCATGATTTGCCAGGCAGTGTATGGCATACCTGGAGCTTCCATCCCCACGATATCAAATGGGTAATCCTCTGTGGCTTTATCGAATGTTATACGTGTTTCATGACCATTCAACAGGTTAACCAAATGATCGCGCAATATCTGTTCATCCATAGTTATACTCTTTAGCAACAATATCGTGATTTAGGTTTGCAAGTACAAATGGTGTTTTTGGGTATTGGAAGTTAATATGCAATTCAGACATTGCATGACAAATGTCATGGATTGGTTGATTATCCATAATTAACTTTGACGATCTTTCTAAAAATTGTGATTTGAAATGGAACTATGTGAGGCTATAAACAGCAGATTGGAAAAAGAATTTTTAAAGGTTCCCAAGGTTATTTATAATGGAGATAAGAATTGGGTATGCCCATTGTCTGTTGAGATTTCCAATATTTTCGATGCCCACAAAAATGTATTCTATTCACATGGTGAAGCTGTTCGTTGGGTAATAAGGAAGGAAAATAAATTAGCAGGAAGAATAGCGGCATTTATCAACTATGAAAAATTAAATGGAAAAGATAATGCAGCAGGCGGAGTTGGATTTTTTGAAAGCATTCCCGATGAAAGCGTGGCTTTTGCGCTTTTTGACCAAAGCAAAAAGTGGCTTTCTGCAAAGGGGTTGGAGTCGATGGATGGGCCAATAAATTTTGGAGAGAACAATAATTACTGGGGATTGTTGGTCGATGGTTTTACCCAACCGGCATTTGGCATGAACTACAACCCACCATATTATCAACAGTATTTTGAAAACTATGGATTTAAACCCTTGTATGAACAATTTACCAATCATTTTGACCTCACAAAACCATTGCCAGGGCGTTTTAAAAAAATAGTTGAAAGGGTTTTCAGCAGGAGCAATTACAGATTTGAACACATTAGAATGAATCAACTCTCAAAATATATAAACGATATTGTTAATATTTACAATAAGGCTTGGGTGTTCCTGGATGATTTCAGGGAATTAAAATATGAATATGTTAAAGAGCAGTTTGATCAGATGAAATCAATTATTGACGAAAAGTTGATTTGGTTTGTTTATGCTGATAATAAACCCGCTGGATTTATCATTGCTCTCCCGGATTGTAACCAGATAATTAAGCATTTGAATGGAAAATTGGGACTTTGGGAAAAGTTAAAATTTTACTATTTGAAGAAAACAGGTGCAATGGATAGGGTTAGGGTAGTAATTATGGGTATAATTCCTGAAGTTCAAAACCGGGGACTTGAGTCTGGCCTTGTTGTTAAACTTTTTGATACAATAAAATCCATGGGGCATTACCGTGAAGGTGAGTTATCTTGGGTGGGGAGTTTTAATCCAGAAATGATTGCAATTCATAAGGCCAGTGGTGCTACATTCGGCAAAAAACATATCACCTACAGGAAAGACTTTTAAGTGGTTCCCAGAATTGATTGATTGCAGTAAAATTTATCATATAACCACCTATTGTTTTTATCATTAATAGTATTGGTTTTTGTATCGTATATTAATATTCGATTCCTCCTGATTTTGGTTACAAATTCTTACTTTCAAGAATATATACTTAAGGACTGCATTAGTATTAATGCTGAATAGATGGTATTAGCAACTAGCTTTAAAAATATAATCTATAGTTTCTTTTTCTTGCAGGCGGTAATTTCTTCCTCCCAGAATTTAGGTAATATGTACCGTGCAAGTGTAGATTGGTCTAAATGGGATCAGTTACATACGGATAATACATTAAAGCGGGGATATCTTTCAAACAAAATATTTTCAGATCAAGAATATGTTGACAAATTAAACTTCAATGAAAATCCAGATTTTATTAAAGTCATTGATATTGATGGGGATTCTAATTTAGATTTGATTTATGATGGATATTATGAACAGGACTTAAGCAGCAAGGTCATATTTTATCTCAACAAGAAAGATACTTTAAAAGAAATTCTTTCCATTGATGAAAAATTGATTGAAATAACAAGAAGATGGCCTACTGGGCCGATTTCAATGAAAACCATCAATCTTAATTGTTGCTTGGAAAATGACTTTGAGGTTATAACCTACACTCATTATTTAGTGAATGGGGATATTGATTACAGGCCGATAAGGTTTGATATTATCAGGAAAGATATGGAATATGCAGCCCAAACATTCCCATCCCTGCTGGTTTCAATATCAAAGGATAGCATACCACTTTTGACCGGCCCAAATTTGAGCGTAATAAAATATTGTCATAAAGATAATGTTGGATATGCAAAGGGTTCGTTGAGTGATAAAAACCGTACTATCTGGTGGCAGGTGTTCATGCTTGAACCCAATTATAAATTGAGATTGGGGTGGGTTAAACGCGAACAACTATCAAGAAAATTTTAAGTAGTGAAAGGCAATAGCCATATCTGATCAAGTTTGGTTTTAGCCAGATCCTATCAGAGAAAAAATATTATCCCTTTTGGCAAACCTTGTAATAACCTATTAGTTTTGCTTCCTTCCAGAATGAAAATGTGAATATAATGTCGCAACGATGGTTAAATTTGGAATGACAAATGTATAAGACATGATATCCAGCGATCACCTCAAAAAATTGCTTCTTATAGCATCTTTCATAATCATAGTTATCTATACCGGGTTGCCAAGAATACAATCAGTTTCAAATGGCCTCCCTTATCACCACTTTTGGGATGAGCCTGCAACCGCAACAGGGGCATTAAATGGAGTGAAAACGAATAGGTTAATCCCCAAAAATGGCTTTGAACTAGTTTATGGAGGTGCCCTTAGATACCCCCTAATGTTGATCGATTTTATTTATTACCAGTATTTGAAATTGGCACCAAATTATGATGTCAAAAATAAATCAGATGTAAAAACTTACCTGGATGGAGTGTATAAAACCACATCACATTCTGGATTTTATTATTGGAACAGAGTATTTGTGGTTTTAATAAATGTATTGGGGTTTTTATTTATGTTTGAAATCGGTCGCATAAGGGGAGGTTATACCATGGGCTTTATTGCAGTCATATTGCTGGCCTCCGTACAGGAATACTACAACTCATCTTATATGGTACTTTCGAATTTACCACTCAGTACCTGGATGTTGGGGGTGATATTATTTTCACTAAAATTTGATCAAAATAAAAACATCCGTAACCTATACTATAGCCTGATTTGTGTTGGTTTGGCAGGTGCAACTAAATATACAGGGGCACTCACTTTCTTAATCCCTTTAACCGCGGCAATTCTCAATCGCGATATCTTTAAATGGTCAAAAAAATCTGATATAGCAAAATCACTTTTGAAATGGGGTGGAATATCTTTTGGGGTTTTTATTATTCTTAATCCTGTGCTGATCACCTTTCCAGACCGTCTTTATAAAGTAATTGTTTGGCTCGGTTGGTTATACAGGACAGGACAGGGCCATTTTTCAAAAGAGCCTGGATTGGAACACTTGAGTTATCAAATTGGTGAGTTGATTAATCATTATGGGACTATCTTCTTTATTTTAGCCCTGACTGGCTTGTTATTTTGTTTGGTAAGATTAACCCGGAAATCATTTTGGATCAATGGCTCTAACCCTGGATTTTTAATTATTGTTTTGTTCCCTTGTTTTTACTTGCTGTACGTTACCTCTATTTACACCATTGCTTATCACAGAAATTTTCAATTGATGTATCCAATCCTTGCTATTTTGAGTGCAGAAGCATGTTTTGCAGCAATCAATTTATTTTCAAGCCTTTTGAAATTTGCAGGTTTAAAATTATTTTAAGGTTAATGATGGTGGTATTAGTATTCTACTTCTCATTTCCCGGATATTCAAATATTTGGAAACTCAGTAGGCATATCTATAACTCAACAGAAACAAGGACAACAGCAATATTGGAGGTCAATAAATTGGCAAATGGGAATCCTGAAGTTTTTTTAGGAATTAACCAGAATCTTCTCATCAGTCCTGAAGATTTACGGAAACTTAAAGTTGATTATGAATTCTATGATATTTTAGACATTGAAAACGCAATTCATCGATTTACCCACTTATTGGTTCCGGATTACAATTTTAATTTGCAGGTGCAGGATTTTGATTCCGTGAAGGTTGTTGTTAATGGCCATATTTCTGAAAGAGAGCTGAAAAGAATTCCAGGACGAAAGCTAGATGTCCATGCAACACTTTCAGATCATGAAAATCCAATTGTCAGTCCCACAGTAATTATTATCGAGGGTAAAAAATATCATTCATCCAAAAAGGCTGATTAATTGCTTTCTGGGAACCTCAAGAGGCTCTTTGGGGTTTGTAAATAGGTATTCCCTATTTGCTATTTCTGACTTCAAATATGCATTAAATTAATCCCGGAAAATATTAACTTTAGCTTTGGAATTCCAACTAAACCCAAAAAATATTAATACTCTTTAATAAAAGCAGCTATGAAAAATTCACGTGCGAAAATCTTTATATCAATTGCCATATTATCCTTCACCGGCTGTGGGCCAAAATGGTCTGAAACAGAGAAAGGTGATTTACGAATTGTAACCAACGAAGGAGGGGAAACCCTTGGATATTCTTCAAAATCGAGTATTACCATCCTCACGGTTGATAGGTTTGGTTTTAAAGACCTGAACAAAAATAGCCAGTTGGACAAATATGAAGATTGGCGTTTAACCGCTGATAAGCGGGCTGCAGATTTAGCAGGTAAGATGTCGATCGAAGAAATAGCCGGCTTGATGCTCTATAGTGGCCACCAGAGAATTCCAGGCGGTGGATTTGGACGGGGTGGAACATATGGAGGAAAGCCTTTTGATGAAAGTGGCGCAAAATCGTCAGATCTATCAGATCAGCAGATTGATTTTCTGAGCAATGATAACCTCAGGCATGTATTGATTACTAGTGTTGAAAGCCCAGAAATAGCTGCAACTTGGAATAATAATGCACAAGTACTGGTGGAAGGTCTCGGATTTGGAATTCCTGCCAACAACAGTACGGATCCCAGGCACCAGGCGGATTCAGACCAAGAGTATACCGCGGGTGCTGGTGGCGATATTTCCAGGTGGCCGGGTTCTATTGGACTTGCTGCAAGCTTTGATCCTGATTTAGTAAAACAATTTGGCGAAATAGCCTCAATCGAGTACCGGGCGTTGGGCTTATCCACCGCCCTTTCACCACAAGTTGATTTGGCAACCGATCCCCGTTGGTATCGGTTCAGTGGTACATTTGGAGAAAGCCCTCAACTTTCCACGGATATGGCCAAAGCTTATGTTGATGGCTTTCAGACATCATCTCCCGAAAATGGGATTTCAGGGGGCTGGGGATATGAAAGTGTAAATGCTATGGTAAAGCATTGGCCAGGTGGTGGAACAGGTGAAGGTGGAAGGGATGCTCATTACGGATTTGGAAAGTTTGGTGTATATCCTGGCAATAATCTCGAAACCCATTTGATACCTTTTATAAAAGGTGCATTTGATTTGGAAGGGGGAACTGAAATGGCCTCTGCAGTAATGCCTTACTATACAATTTCATTTAACCAAAATCCGGATGGAGAAAATGTTGGCAATGCCTTTAGCCAATATTTTATTACAGATTTACTTCGGGAAACTTATGGATTTGATGGTGTAGTATGTACCGACTGGGGCGTAACCCGTGACGATGCAGGAATGGCAAGATTTGGCAGTACACCCTGGGGTGTTGAGCACCTTTCAGAAGCAGAAAGGCATTATAAAGTGCTGATGGCAGGATGCGATCAATTTGGTGGTAACAATGATGTGGGGCCTGTAATGGAGGCTTATAGGATGGGAGTTGCCGAATTCGGCGAAGAGTTCATGCGGGAACGGTTCGAGAAATCAGCCGTTCGACTACTTAGAAATATTTTCAGGGTAGGACTTTTCGAGAATCCATACCTTGATGTAGGGGAAACAATGGAAAAAGTAGGAAATGCGGAATTCATGAAAGCTGGATATACAGCACAGTTAAAATCAGTTGTTCTTTTGAAAAATACAGGAGACATTCTTCCCTTTGAAAAGACAAAAAAAGTATACATACCCCAGAGGTATGTTCCCGCCTCGCGGAATTTTTTTGGTGGGGGAGAATCGCCTGCACATTGGGAGGATCCAATGAATGTTGAATTGGTAAATAAATACTTTACTGTTACTGAAAATCCAGAAGATGCAGATTTATCCATCGTAGTGATAGACAATCCTCAGAATGGAAGGACAGCAGGATATAGTGAAGACGATGTGAAGAATGGGGGAAATGGTTTTCTGCCCGTCAGCTTACAGTATAGTCCCTATACAGCCAGTGGAGGCCGTGATCCGAGCATAGCTGGTGATTCGCGTGAAAAAGATGTCCTTAACCGGACGTATAGGGATAAAACAGTGACAGTAAACAATTCATCTGACCTGAAACTGGTTCTTGATACAAAGACAGCTATGAAAGGTAAGCCAATAGTTGTGATATTACGAATGTCCAATCCAACTGTTGTGGCAGAATTTGAAAGGGAGGTAAGTGGCCTTCTTATAAATTTTGGTGTTCAGGATCAGGCGATACTTGATATCCTCAGTGATAATGTGGAGCCATCAGGATTGTTGCCATTGCAAATGCCAGCCAATATGAATACCGTGGAATCTCAATCTGAGGATGTGCCTTTTGATATTTTACCCTACGTGGATTCAGAGGGCAATAGCTACGATTTTGGTTTTGGTCTAAACTGGAACGGGGTTATTGAAGATTCCAGGACTGCCAAGTATCAAAAGACAGTTGGCTCAGAGGTTCAGTAGGCAGGTAAAAATATTATTTTAATATTATAATCCTTACATCAGTATGAAGATGTTGAGTTTTGGATTAGCAATTGTTCATTCTCCTTTCTACCTTGGAATTACAGAAAAAAAAATTATTTAACTATGAAAAAGACTCGTAAACACATTCAAAAATTTGGAAATAAAATATTGATTATAGTTGGTATATTAATTATACCATTTGCTATTTCATCTTGTAGTGATGACGATGGAGTTGCACTGACCAAAACTCAGCTTTTAACATCGTCTCCATGGAAATTCAGTACAGTCTCTACTGGAGATGCAACTGTTGATGCACTTTTTCAGCTGCTTTTTACAGGATTTACCATTACTTTTAATACTGATGGGACCACCGTGGTTACATTTCCTTCAGAACCAAATGAAGATGGAACCTGGGAGTTTACTGCTGAAGAAACTAAACTTCTCTTAGATAAAGGGACAATAGATGAACAGACATCTGACATAGTTACATTAACAGCTGCAACACTGGTGATTACTATTTCCGATCCCAGTATTAATACACCATTAACAATGACCCTTGTGCATTAGTAAACATCGAGAGGTAACATATTTAATTATCTTTTATCACTTGGGTTGGGTTTACCTTCAAAGCATTCCAAGTAGGAATACTGGTGGTAATAATTGTAACCAGAGCGATTGTTGCCAGGGTGACTAAAAATACCATGGGTCCAATATCTATTTTAACAGCAATAAGGTTAAGCCATAAGCTGTTGAGCCACCAACTGACAGGCACGGCAACAATAAAGGAAAGCAAAATAAGGACTATTAAATTTTGGGACAATAACTTTAAAATTTGAAAATCACCGGCTCCCATTACTTTTCGAATCCCAATTTCCCTTAGTTTGCCGGTAGTCCAAAAGATAGTCATGCCCAATAAACCAAGACAAGCAATAATGATAGTGAGTACAGAGAAGAACTTAAAAATCCTGGACAGGTCAATAATGCTCCCATAAGAGTACATTATTTGTTGATCGTAGAATTTGTAGTCAAAAGTATGGTTTGGATCCAGTTTTCTCCAAATACTTTCCAGGCTGGCAATGGTTTCGCTGGTGTTTTCAGGTTTTACTTTAACATTGGCCACATATAAATAGTTTGGGATGTAGCGCAATGCCAATCCTTTAACAGGGAAAAACAAGTTTCGGTAATTGAAATCTTTAATTACACCAATTATTTCCAGTAATTGGCCATCCCCATTATCGAGTAATTGCCCGATTGCCTGATTGGGATTATCCCAGCCAAGCATCTTGGCAGCTTTCACACTTAAAATCACGCTATTCTCAGTTGTCTGAAGGGGATTATCTTTAAATGATTTGCCGTAAAGAAGTTTTAAACCCAGGTTATCAATAAAATTACCATTTACCATCAAAAAATTGATCACCACCATTTCATTCGAACCCTCCCTCATCACTCCAAAGCTATCTCCATCAGTCAAACCCGGAACAGATCCAGATGCAGAAACATCCATCACAAACGATTGCTTTAATAGTTCATTTCTGAATGCAGGGAATTGGACATCTTTCAATGGGATGTTGATAATATTTTCCTTTTGGAAACCATAATTGGAGGAAAGCATAAATGAAATCTGTTTGTCCATCAGAGTTGCGGTTACTAAAAATATAGAGCAGAAAAACAGTTGTGTGCCCACTAAAAAATTTCTCCAACTCCACCTGGAATTCGGATTTGTTGTTTTTGCAGACCTGAGTGACCGTATTGGGGTGATTGAGCTATAAACCATTGCGGGGACTGCCCCAGCGATAACCCCGATAATTATTGCAAATAATATGAAATACAAGTATGTTATGTAGTTGGTTTCAATATTGATGGTAATGAAATCCAAGGTCACCAACTGATAGAAAAAAGGGACCAATAGCCTGTATAAACCTACGGCAATGATCAACGCAGCCAGTGAAATTACCACCGATTCCATAATCAATTGCCAATAAATTTGACCTTTTGAAGCCCCACTGGTTTTTCTGATGCCAATTTCTTTGGCTCGGCTTAGACTTTGTGAAATTGTGAGGTTTGTATAGTTGAATACTGCAAGAAACACCACTACCATCGCAATCAGTGCCAAGTAGAAAACCAATTCTTGAGGTACAGTGGGGGAAATCTGGTTGGATAACTCTTCCCCAAGGTAAATATCCGTGATTGACTGAAGCCTGAAAGACGTGCCTTCATACCCGGAATCTTTATATTTTTCGCCTCCAAGCTTATTGATATATGTTTGAATGTCGTCCAAATTATTAACATTAGTGGTT
>CBDVAV010000125.1:0-9483 GCA_965372055.1 uncultured bacterium
TCAAAATAAATAATCTTTACGTAAATGATTAAAAGGTGATTGTATTGCAACTTAAGCATTTTTGAACTAATTTTTGATCTTAAATGTCAGGTGAAATACTGTTCGCAAGTGGTGTCCTTTCTAGATAATCTTAATGATCTGATCAAATAATAATTTTAACCATCATTATTATCTTCTGTGGGATCTTGAGGTTTGAATGGCGAAGCATCTTGATGGATTTTTATTGCATGTCGAGATAAGATATAAGCTGCAAATAGAGATACAAATGCTAAAATCCAGATACCCGGTACAAAAGAAATAAATAGAAAATAGTCATAAATACCGTGTACAACTGTAGCTACTAACAATGCAAGAGCACTATAGTAGAATGCTTTTTTATCATTGAATTTGGCCTTCCCCAGGAAATATCCCATAAGAACAGCAAAAGTTGCATGAGCGGGCACGGCGGTGAACATCCTTACCACTGCAGTAGTACTGCCCCCGCTCATAACATAAAAAATGTTTTCTACGGTTGCAAATCCCATTCCGACCATTACAGCGTAAACAATCCCATCAAAAGGTTCATTGAAATTCTTATTACGATACAAGATGCCTCTGACAAAGGAAAATTTGCACAGCTCTTCCACCAGGGCTACTATTAGGAATGCATGTATTACCTGATCCTCTAGATCACTATCATGAATGGTTATAAATTTGTTGATTATAGTTGAAATACCCATGGCGATAAACAGACTTATCACGCCATAAAGAAAGCTAATCAATAGTAAACCAATAGGCTCTCGTTCATGCTTGTCTTTAAAGTATATGTAGAACGCAATTGCGATACCGGGTGCAAGTGATAATGCTAATAAAAAAATGGAATTCATTTTATAATAGCAAACTGTAATTTGTAATTATACAATTATTTTGGAATACCTTAAATTACTTGACTATTTTAATAATTTCAGGGAAATCATCCATTCATCGAAGGAATTATTATTCTTCCAATTTTGAGCTTTAGCGTAACCAAATGACAAAGTAGCAGATTGCTGTGAGAGGACTACCATCCTCATGTCAACTTGTACACCCAAATTACCATAGGTTTGATTGGAAGCCCCAGCATCTGAAAAAACCACTGAAGAAAATATCGTTGGGTGTAACCAATTCACAAAAAAGTTAAAAAACCCAAGTTCCCGGAATCTTATGGCTGGAAATGAAAGTTCGACCATCGATTTAAAAAATGATTTAGATATAATAGATTCGAGGGCATCATATTGGAGACCAGGCAGGGCATAAGTATTTCTATATTGCTTCGAACTGCGATAATCAATATAGTTGTTGCCAAACGCTGCAAAACCAAACCTTGTAAAAGGATTAATTGTACTGCTAAATGAATGACCAGCGTAATTTCTAAACCAGATAGAAGTATGTTTAATTGGTAGAGATGTACCTAAATTTAATGCTGCACTAACATTTGGATACACTGTTCCAGCAGAATGGGCAATATTTACAGATAACTTTGTGTCGATTCCTTTTTCATAATCCACAGCCCCAATAGAGAACCTGCGATTGGTATAACTCAATTGGTTTGAAAAATTCAGGAAAAAGTTATTATCAAACCCTGTCACAGTTATGGTTTGGAAATCCGGAGATCTTTCCAAACCGAAAAATCCCGACAAATCGGAGTGTAATTCCATCTTTCGAATAGTACTGTTCAGAAAACTGTATTGATAACCCAGGCCTCCCGAAATCCCCTTTCGAGAAATTTTTGAGGGCCCGAATAAGTCATAAAAACTTACCTCATTCCATGATCCATAGATATTGATGGTACTTCTAGGTAATTTAAATTTCTGATAATCAAAACTGAAATGGTAAGTTTCATCATCGTCTAATTGGACGGTATACTGCCCCTCCTTAGTTAATCGATTGTTCCATGATTCAGGGGTGTAAGCAAATTGAATATTCAATTCACTCAATCCAAATAGATCCCTAAATTTGAGATTGTATCCAATTCCCACATGATCTTTATAGCCCACAACTGTTGGGAAGGCGTAATTAAGCCGCATGTATTCACTGGGTTTGTAATCTTTTTCCTCAACCACAATGTCTTCCATCTTTATATCATTTACTCCGGGAATTTGCAATTCCCAATCTTTTAGCACAGGATATTTCTCAATAGTCCTTTTACCCAGGTAATTTATAGAAGCAATATTATTTACAACTTCATTTGGAATCGTACTCGGCTGAAAACCTTCGGTTGTGAAATTTAAAACAAAAATGGTTTCATCATCCATTACAATAGGTCTAAAGAAACCAGTTTCGGCATTGCTCATGGCCTCCACATCAGCCCCACTGAGGTTGGGATAATTTGACATTTCAACCCGGTAAATATTGCTAACACTGGAGTAATAGGAAGACCCAAATAGAAATTTACCATCCGGGCTAAATCGGAAACTTTGAGGTGATGCTACATCAAAATTGAATACAGTATCTATTTTCATATCATTATCATCCAAGAGTGAAACAACATCATAGATCAGCAAATATTGGTTGCCCTGAATATCAGAAACTGCAGCACTCAATTTTTCGCCGTCGGGAGATATATCGATATCGAAAATATCATGACCATAATCAAGGGTATATACTTGTTGCCAGGTTGTATATGATAAATTTGTCGAATCTGAATAGGGGATTCTAATTAAAGTGGAAAGCCCTTCACTATGCCTCACACCCCAGATAGATGCATCGGTTTTGTTTACCGCCAAATCCCCGGCCCTGAAATCTTTTTGTAAGACCTTACTTTTTCCCGTTTTAAGATCATATTCAGCAAGATCCCTGTAGGCATTATTGTCAATAGTATAAAACAATTTTTGTTTTTCGGCATCGAAGGCGAGTGAAGAAACATAAAACAAGGCAGCACCGGGAATATCCTTTAGCCTTTTAACTTTATTGGTTGCCAGATCAAATTCAGCAATATGTGCAACTTGTCCGGGGTAGCCAACGGCAAAATATATTTTGTTATTTTCTGCATCATATTGTGGATAAGATACTGATCCTAAAGATTTAGTGGTCAGTGGTTTTGCTTTTGTAACACTGTTGCGCCGAATTTTAGCAAGGTTTTCTTCCTGGAATTGATTTTCAAAAGAAATCCAGTCTCCCCAGACAGATTGAATTTTTTTATTGAATACTTTTTTAAAGTTACCCGAATAATTTCCCTTACTTCCTTGATCACGTTTTACCCAATTAATAATACTGTTGGGCCCATATTCATGAGCCAGGTATCCCATGAAACGAGTACCGTATAAATAAGCATTAGACATACCCTGAAAATCGGTGGTGGTTCCTTCAGATTCAAGTCCCTTGGCGCTATAAATAGGAGCTTGTTCAAAGACTTTGGTTCTGAAATTCATTTCGTCCCAATTTCCCATAGCCAGCCCTATTCCGCCTCCCATCCAGGTTTCCATATATGCTGCGATGCCTTCGTGGTACCAACGAGGAGCAAAATACCTGGGCGTGGTAAGAAGACCATATAACAGGCTGATCGGATGCTCTTTGTTTGGCTGCACTTTCCCCATAAACATTCCCTGGTAAAACCGGTCTGCTTTGGTAGAATTGTCGAGGGCAACGATGTGAACTACTTCGTGATTTAGGGTGGCAAAAATACGTTCTCCTGCAGGAGAGGTTTCAAAGGCATAACTAAACGGTGAAATTCCCATAGAAATGAAATTCCTGGGAACAGAAGTCGCTCCACCATTTCCAAAATCCCCAAAGTCCTCGATAAAAATGGAGATTTTCTCTGAAGGAGTATAGCCAAATAAAGACTTTTGAAAATTTAAGGTATTATGGAAACAACGGGCAGCATGGTCTAAGTATTGTTTATGCCCTGGATGATAAGATACTATTGCGCCTTCTGTTGTTTCTATAAGTGAAATTTGGGAGTAGCCAGTGAAGGATATAGCGAACACTAGCGTTTGGGTTAAGGTTTTTAGGTAAGGGTTCATACATCAATATAAAAAAACGAGCTCTTTTTAAGAGCTCGTTTAAATAAAATTTTACAGAATGTTAATGTTTACTGCAAATGATTACCTCCTGCTCCAAAAACGAATTTATTGAAACTAGTATTACTGGCTAATTTCATGAAGTTCGAATTACCAGCAAGTTTCATAAAGTCGGCATTTCCAGCAAGTTTCATAAAGTCAGAATTTCCTGCCAATTTCATAAAGTCAGAATTTCCTGCCAATTTCATAAAGTCAGAATTTCCTGCCAATTTCATAAAGTCGGCATTACCGGCCAATTTCATAAAGTCGGCATTTCCAGCCAATTTCATAAAATCAGAATTGCCTGCCAGCTTTTGAAAATCTCCATTACCGGCCAATTTCATAAAGTCACCGTTACCAGCGAGTTTTTGAAAATTAGCACTACCGGCTAATTTCATAAAGTCAGCATTGCCCGCCAACTTTTGAAAATTAGCATTACCTGCAAGTTTCATAAAGGCTGAACCACCCGCAAGTTTTTGAAAGTCAGCATTTCCTGCAAGTTTTTGGAAATCTGAACCACCAGCAATTTTCTGGAAATTAGCATCATTGGCTAATTTTTGAAAATTACTGTTTGCAGCTAATTTTTGAAAGTTACCAGCAGCGGCCAATTTCATAAAATCAGCGTTTCCGGCAAGTTTTTGGAAATCAGCTTGGCCAGCTAATTTCATAAAATCAGCATTTCCTGCCAGTTTCTGGAAGTTTGAATTTCCAGCCATTTTCATAAAATCAGCATTTCCAGCCATTTTCATAAAATCTGAATTTCCAGCTAATTTCATAAAATCGCTATTAAACGCACCCTTCATAAAGTCAGCATTTCCTGCCAATTTCATAAAGTCTGTGTTTCCGGCCAATTTCATGTAGTCAGCATTTCCTGCTAACTTCATAAAGTCAGCATTTCCTGCCAGTTTCTGGTAATCAGAATGACCCGCCAGTTTCTGGAAGTTTGAATTTCCAGCCATTTTCATAAAGTCAGCATTTCCTGCTAGTTTCTGAAAATCACTACTAGCTGCTAATTTCATAAAATCACCATTGCCTGCTAGTTTCTGAAAATCCCCGTTTTTTGCGAGTTTCTTGTAAGTAGGATCTTTTAAGATAGCCTGGATGCCATCATCCTGGAGTATTTTAGCTATCTCATCATCTCCTAATTCTACTGCATCATTTCGATCACTTGAGTATTTATCGGCTTTTTCGATGTCTCCAATAGATCCCGTAGCAGAATCAGGGGTGAACCCATTTGTGCTTAAATAATAGATACCAGCTACTATGACAATTGCTACAACAGCCAGTCCAATGTGTTTTAATTTCATAAGTTTATGTTTTGATTAAATTAAGTATGTAAGCTCAAATATTCTAAATTAGATTTGTAAACAATTCAAATTTATCTCTACAATATCACTTTGGTATCTCTACAAAATCCCTACATACTAGGGGTTAGTGTATTGTATATAACTATTAATTATATAGTTTCTACATTCATTTCACGTAAACTTTGTGTTAAGGAGCCATCAAGACCTATTTTTTTCTTAAGTCTGTATCGGTATTGTTCCACAGTTTTTACCGTTACATTAAGATAATCAGCACAATCCTTCATACTAATACCAAAAAGGGTAAGGAAAATTATTGCCAGTTCACGATCCGAAATTCTGTATTCCTTAAATTTGCTAATTATTTCAGGATGATTGTGGTGAATGTAATAGACCAATTCGTTCTCTTCCTTTGCAAGGAGCTCGGTTATTGAGACTGTTGCCTTGAGATGTACCTTGTCTTTAATGATCGTTTCGTAAAAAACTTTTACCAACAATAAAAATGAGAGTATCATCATGAGCATTAGTATAGCAGTATAAGTTGAACTCTCATCTGTATAAAGACCAGCTCCAGAAAAAGTAAGTCCAGCGGCCTTCTGCACATAAGATACCACAAGGAATCCCCATAGACTTGCTGAGGTACTTATTTTGTCTGATTCTCCATAATCCCTGATCATTTTCAACAGAGCAAGTACAATAAAGACAAATGTACCAATCACCGAATAGTTAAATTTAGGATATTGCAAGTCAGTTAGTTTTAATCCTTCATATGGTAAATGGGGTATCATGTTTACGACTAGTAAAAAGACAATTGAAATTAAATAGATCTTTTTAACAGGTTTATTCAATACAATGATGGATATAAAGAATGCCAGCACCAGAATACTCAACGGTTCCGTTATGAAATAAATGGTAAAGCGAATTATGTACTCTAATTGCGGGAATATGTTTTTAAGTACTTCTGAAATGAAGCTAAATCCTATGATGGCGTAGTAAATCGTGAAAATGTGACATTTAGGGTTTTTATACTTTTTAAAGAACCAAATATAAAAAAGCATAAAAATGCATACCCCAGAAACCCATTGAATTAATAACAGGATTGCCTGAACAAATAAATTCATAGTTGCTGGTTGATAAATAATTGTGATAATTTAATGAATTTTTATGGCTATAGAAAATCTTAATTTTCTAAAAGTAATATCAAGCCAGTTGTATTTCTATTTGTAATAAGCTATGACACAGTGCAATACTCTATGCCCTGCTTATGTTTATTTAGTTATAAACATCAATAAAACAATGGAATTAGGAGATAGTATACCAAAGTGCTCAGGTATGATTTAACAATTTGCTGATATGAATCGCCATAACAAGATTATCATATGACCCAATAATAAAAATGACCCAAGTGGTGTATTTAGAATTCAGGATATTAATAAAATAGTCAACTCTTGTTTATTGCGCCCCGGCACTGATACCAACAATTTTATTGCAATGTGGGCAGCAAAATACCCTGTTTATTTTGAACATGCCCCTTTTGACT
Source organism: uncultured bacterium (assembly GCA_965372055.1). Taxonomy (GTDB): domain Bacteria; phylum Bacteroidota; class Bacteroidia; order Cytophagales; family Cyclobacteriaceae; genus CBDVAV01. Next base: position 6,861 of record CBDVAV010000125.1, read on the forward strand.
TCGATTAGCTTATCTACTTTTTTTTCACAAAACGGACAAACTGGAGTAATATCTTTTGTTTCAATTTTCACAGCCATATTCTTATAATCCTTGGTTTATTTTAAATATAATTAATTTGGGCATGCTAAGTTGTATTTCATTGTCAAAATTGAAGTATTGACACTTGCTATTTCATAAATCTGGCAGGGGGATTAATTGATTATATTTGATTAACATGCAGTAAATCAAAACTTGAATACAGCTAAAGTTTGTAATTGGAAATGCAGCAAGCACAATCTCAACCATATATTTGTAAAGTGGATTTTTTGGAAAATCTCACTCCTGCTGAAAATTATTTGCTCTTGGAAAATTCAAAAGTTACCATGAAGGGTTTACTCAAGTTGACCATGTTGGATCTACTATTAAAAAGAGTCATTGAGATGGAAAATGTAGCCGTTAGGGCTGATGAAAGATCACCAGAAAGAATTTTAACTTATGTTAAGGCTGGCATCAATTTTCAATCTTACCAACCAAAAACCCATGAAGCAATATTTTTAAATAATTTTCAAGCCAATCTGGACAATAAAATATTATTCAAACATCTAGTGAAAATTTCACTTCAAAAAGCTAAAAGCATCCGCAATTTGGTTTATAACCAAATCCTGACTCAATCTGAAATTTCCAGCTTGTTCAATACAAGAAAAATGTTCGTGGTGGTAGACCTAAATGATCAAGGACGACTGGCCAAAATTCAGCTAAAAAAAGATTTAAGTAATTTGCTGACTACTCGTATTGATGACCCTTCTTTGTTGACCAGAGTTAATGGAAATTTATTTTTAGTTGACATAATTGACCCGGAATTTCTTACAAAAATTGACCATGGATTGGATAATCGGGAGAGTAAAGCCAATGGGACTGGTAAATTAAAATTCTTACTTTACCTGGATTACTACCGCTCTTTTTCAAGTGATTTCGATAGTGCATTTGATTCTGCTGCCTCGTCCTCTGGCGGTTTCTGGTTTGGTGAATGGGGCAGTGATAGCCTGACTGGATAATAGAAATTTTAGCTTGGTAAGTTTCATGGTTTGGAAACCTGAACCTGTTACCTGCAACTTGTTGCATTACCTTAAATTAATGGCAAAGCCCAAAGAGCGTGGAATTCTAATCTTAATTAAAAACTTGTTATTAAGTCCTTTTTATTCCACTCGGTGCAGAGAAGTTTATATCATGGGCTTTCTTCAAGGTACTGAGTATCTCCTCCATAGTATATAACCTGGAAGTTTTAGTGGATTTAATGTGCCCCGCTGTAGTTCCTGCAAATACCAAAGCATTGGCAGATTCATCATCTGGGGCCTCCAATATTACGATCCCGTCATATTCCCCATGCGTGTAATAAAAGCCAACAATCTTTGAGTCTAATCTCTCTGCCAATTGCCTGATGCTTTTTTCCCTGTCTTGTGGGTTGTTGACCATTTTAGCCCAGGCTTCTGAAGTGTAGGTAAATTGTAACAGATAAAGTGGCATAATTATATAGGTTAATTTGAAATAATGGATAATTAAGTTAGCAATTTCATGGTGGTAATGCTAATTAAAGTACTGGCTATAATTTTACGATAAAATTGATGCCCTTCATGGCTAAATTGATGTGGGTTATATGGGGTAAATTGTGATCTCTCAAGGGCGAAGATCGATTATAAAAAAAACTCAATCACATCAATATCCAAAGCTTGACCAATGTTTCTAAGAGTGAGAAGGGTAGGGTTCTGACGGCCATTTTCTATGGAAGACAAATATGTTTTTTCCATATTCAACTTTGCACAAACATCCATTTGACTCATGCCCTTCTTCTTGCGGACTAAGGAAATTTTATCACCTATTTTCTGTAGAAATTCCTGGTCAGACATGATACTGCCAAGGTCAGGAAATATATTATTGAATAAGTTACGATATATCGTAACTTATAATTATATTTGTATCCCGACATAGCAATCCCTCATCATTAGTCACCTCAGGTGACAAATTGATGGGGGATTTGTCTTAATTGATATAGGGAATTAGCTTGAAGTGTTAGCTAGAAACACATGCCACCACTGTACAATTATATAAATTAAGTTGAGACTGAAGTTATAACTTCTATAATTATGGACTTAAGTTTTCCTTCAGGCCTACGCACTTCCACCAAACTTAAGCCAGGATATTGGTCATAATATTTGAGACTGGGAAATGAGAAAAAGGAGTTTGTGTAACCACAATGTTTGCCACAGTAAATGATTCCCGAATCATACTAGCATAAAGCCAATCTTTTAGGGGTATAACTGGTAACCCCAATTCTATAGCTTCTCTTTAAAGTTAGTATCCGAATTTTTCAATTAGATCTAATTTATTAATTCGAGATCTTATAGCACTTTGTTGCCTGCCAAATATTTTAGCAAGCTCCTTAACGTTTTGCCCTTTCTGATAGAGAGTTTCCAATTTTGAATCATCTTCTAATGTCCATCGGTCATATGCATTTGGGTATTCGGCTTTAATTTCATCCATTCGTATATTCCACTCACTCACTTCTGATCCATTCTCTTTCGATTTATTTTCTTTTGAAACATTTGAAAAGATTATACTATCATAAGCCAGCATATCCAGAATTGTC
>CBDVAV010000126.1:0-9310 GCA_965372055.1 uncultured bacterium
TATTTTGTCAACATTTTCTTTCTTCCTCCTGTCCTTTTTTTTCATTCCCCCACTCAACATTGCAGCAACCGCAATTTTTGAGGTATATTTTTCATCTTCCAAAGATATTTGTTTATCGGGAAACCTTCGCTGCAATTTGATCACAAATTCTTTCACCAAAGGAGTTGCATTGGTAGGTTTGCCCTTTAAGTCATACGGAATTCCTACTACGAATTCTTCAATTTCTTCCCTTTCATTATATTCCTTCAAAAAATTAATAATTTCTTTTGTTTGGACAGTTTCTAATGGAGTGGCAATGATCTTTAACGGATCGGTTACTGCAATCCCTACTCTTTTTGATCCATAATCCAAAGCCACTACTCTTCCCATGGGATACAAAAATACTCATTACTTTGTACTTGGGGCAATTATTATTCAAACTGGCACCCTTAAACTGGGATTTTAATAACTGTAATGCCGTTTACTTCGCAAATTTCTAAAAGCCACCACAATTCATATTGGAATTAGGACTCAAATTAAGTCGTTATTCGAATTGAATCTGTCTTTGTAAGAAAATCAACCAACATTCCATTGGGAATCACGTTAAATTTTTAAAAAATGGTTAAATTTATTTTTCGCAGTTTTTGTTCTATTAATTTACCTTAAAATTTAAGAGAGTGAGTGAGACAAAGAACACAAAATTTCAGATCAGGTTACCTTTGATACTGGCAGCAGGTATTTCTGCGGGCATATTGATCGGTGCCACCATGGTTGAACCCGATAACGGGGTAAGCAAGTTTTTCAGCAGTATCAATAGATTCAAGGAAGTTTTAAATCACGTGGAGAGAAATTATGTAGATGAAGTGAATACCGATGAATTAGTTGACAATGCCATTCTTGAAATGCTAAATGATCTTGACCCTCATTCATCTTACATCCCGGCAAAAGACCTAGAATTGGTAAGTTCTCAACTCCAGGGAAATTTTGATGGTATTGGAATCCAGTTTGATATTATAAGGGACACTATTTATGTGATCACTCCTTTGAGTGGAGGACCCTCCGAAAAACTTGGCCTTATTGCAGGTGATAAGATTGTTGAAGTGGATGGGGAAAATGTTGCCGGTATCGGGATTGGTACCCGCGGGGTATTCGACAGGTTGAGGGGGCCCAAAGGTTCTGAGGTAGACATCAAGATAAAAAGAAGGAATTTTAATGAACTTCTTGAGTTTACCATCCTGAGGGATGAAATTCCGCAATATTCAGTAAATGTTGGTTATATGGTAGATCATGAAATAGGGTACATAAAAGTCAGCAGGTTCTCTGCCACGACTTATGAAGAATTTAAGGACAAGGTGAAAACACTGAAAGAGCAGGGAATGACAAAACTAGTCCTTGACCTGCAAAGCAACCCCGGTGGATACATGACAGCGGCTATAAATATGGCTGATGAACTGATTGCAGGAAATAAACTGATTGTTTCACAATCGGGTAAAGAAGCCCGGGCCAATGCTAAATCCTATGCCCGCAAAAAAGGCCTTTTTGAAAATGGGGCGGTAATCGTTTTAATAAATGAAGGTTCTGCATCTGCATCGGAAATAGTTGCAGGGGCCCTACAGGATAATGACAGGGCACTTATTGTTGGAAGAAGGTCTTTCGGGAAAGGATTGGTGCAAATGCCAATTCCATTAACGGATGGATCGGAATTACGATTAACTATTGCAAGGTACTATACTCCGAGTGGCAGATCAATACAGAAACATTACGAACCCAATGATCAGTATAATAATGATATAACAGCTAGATATAACCATGGGGAATTTTTCCATGCGGATAGTATAAAGTTTGCTGACAGCTTAAAATTTAAAACTTCAAAAGGCAGGACCGTTTATGGCGGGGGTGGTATTATGCCTGATTATTTTGTGCCATTCGATACCACGCAATCTTCACGATACTATAACAGGCTGTTTTCAACTAATTCGGTGAGGGAATTTACTTTAAAGTACTATGAACTGAATAAAGCGTCCCTTGAGAAAATGGATTACCAGGAGTTCTACAATGATTTTGAGGTTTCTGATGCTATGCTCAAAAATCTGATCGGAATTGGAGAAGAAGTGGGTATTCCTTTCAACAATGAAGAATACAACCGCTCCAAGGAATTACTAAAAATCCAAGTAAAAGCGCTAATTGCAAGAAGTGTTTGGTCTGAAGATGGATTCTTTCCTATCTTTAACCAAACAGATGAAATCTTTCAGCAAGCACTCCATCTTTTCGACGAAGCGGAGCGCTTAGCATTTGCAAAATAAGCACGTATGACATATTACCATAAGCTAGGGAAAATCCCTCCCAAGCGGCATATTCAATTTCGCAATCCTGATGGGGAATTGTATAAAGAGGAGTTAGTGGGCTCCAAGGGTTTTTCTGGGATTTATTCCAATTTATACCACATCACAGCCCCTACAGAGGTAAAACAAATTATTGAACCTGATAAGATTGAGATCAAACTTGTTAAAGATTATCCTTTAAAACAAGTTCACTTAAATACCTCGAAAATTACCAGTACAGGCATCGATTATCTTGATGCCAGGAAAGTGTTAATGGTCAATGATGATGTATCCCTGTCACTATGCAGCCCAGAAAGCAAGTCCATGGATTATTTCTATAAAAATGCCGAAGCCGATGAGGTAATATTTATTCATGATGGGAGTGGTTATTTATTTACACAATTTGGAAAGCTGAGAATTAAACAAGGCGATTACGTGGTAATTCCCAGGACTACTATTTATAAGATTGATTGGGATGACGGGCCAGTAAGACTGTTGATAATAGAATCGGCAACTCCTGTTGAAACTGTTTCTAGATATAGAAACGAGCTTGGTCAATTGTTGGAGCATTCACCCTATTGTGAGCGGGACATCAGGCCACCTGAGGAATTAATTACAGATGAATCCAAGGGGGAATTCTTAGTGAAAATCAAAAAAAGGGGGTTTATGCATCAGTACATTTATACCCAAAGCCCTTTGGACATTGTAGGTTGGGATGGTTTCCTTTTTCCGTATGCACTTTCCATACATGATTTCGAGCCGATAACCGGAAGGATCCATCAACCACCTCCGGTGCACCAAACATTCCAGGGTCACAATTACGTGATCTGCTCCTTTGTGCCCAGGTTATTCGATTACCATCCAGAAGCAATTCCAGCCCCATACAATCACTCCAACATCGATTCTGATGAAGTACTTTACTACGTGGAGGGAAACTTCATGAGTCGAAAAGGTATTGACCGGGGATCGTTCACTTTACACCCTGGCGGACTACCCCATGGGCCACATCCAGGGACGGTTGAAAAAAGTATTGGTACCAAAGCCACCGAAGAGCTGGCGGTTATGATTGATCCATTCAGGCCATTGAACCTCACCGAAGATGCCCTGGAATACCTGGATCCAAATTATCCCATGAGCTGGAATACTTAATGAATTTTGGGTTTGGAATTTCGGGTTTCGGGTTGGGTTTTTGAAGTATGGAGTATTGTATTGTAGTTCTATCCAATACAAAAGATATGTCTCACACTAGTTGCAATTTTCTATTTTATCAAATAAATATTCTTTTATATCTATATTGAGATTAAGGAGCTTGGTGTGGTGTTCCACTAATGAGATCCAAAATGAATTGAGTTCTACTTTTTTATCAACTTGCCAATATTCCATAAGTTCGTTTGGACTTGTTGTTTGCAGTGTTTGGATTATCATTTCAATAAATTCATCAAGTTTAACGATCATTTTAGGTATCTGATCATGTTTCTTGTCCGACCATACAATTTCTCCTTGGCCACCTGCTGTAAATTGATCCCTTAGATTAGGACAAATCACGGATTCACTTTCAAATAACCAAAGTGCAAATCGATTAAAATCACTGCTGAAAACTTCTGGAAAGTAAACCATGCCTTTAGCCACGTAATCATTTCTGATTTCTTTTGATAAACTATTCCAAAATCTTATGATTAAGCTCTTGCTTTTTTCATCATCCTGATCAAGCCACCAAACTTGCTCACCATCCTTTAACAAAGAGCGATAATAATTTACAATTTGCCCAATAGGGTCACTGTCTTTTCGCAATGTATCATAAGGCATATTTATTTTATCGAAAATAGTATGACCTTCTTCTAAATCCATATCGACCAGGTATCGTGGTGAATGTGTAACAACAACATCAGAAAGACAGGAAGCATAAGGTCTATATTTGAACTCAATTGGCGAAATCATTTTCCCAAACAATATAAATATCTTTTCAATCCCATCAACTCTGGTACTTTCTAAAATAGAATTACCAGTAGTTTTCCAGTGATTTTGTTTTGTTGTCTTTACTTCAACGCCATAAAATTTATTTGCAATTATATCTGGGAACTTTTGGCCAGAAATCAATTCAATGGAATTCTCAAAAGGTGTATCTATGGCAGATTTTAACATTATGACAAATACTTTTCCTTCGAGCTAACTGCCCAAAAGTGTTAAGTATTCATCTTGGTGATTATTTGACTCAATTGACAAATTCATTAAAGTCTTATCGAGCAAATCATTGAAATCCTCATTTTTAGGCTCTGGATTAACCGAAACAACCATATTTTAATTTTTAAAGTAAACATTCCACAGTTTTTCAATCCTTCTAGCTAAGTGATAGGCTAAAAGAGGAGGTACTGCATTTCCAATCAATTTATATGCAGCAGATGGACTCACAAAAAACTTCCTGCCACTTTGAGGGATAACAAAATCATAGTCGGGTGGGAAAGTTTGAATTAAAGCACATTCTCTTGGGGTCAATCTTCTTTCTTTTAAACCTCTATTCAATTCCTCATTTAATTTTCCGCCATTCGAGATGGATAAGCGTCTATATTCAATGTTGCCATGATGCTCGGCTCTAATAGTTGGCCCTATACTTTTAAGATTTATTTCAGTTTGTCCTTGACAATGTTTTCCCATGAATTTTGCTTTTGAATAAAAGATTTGGGAAGGGTCTGATGAATATTCCGGCTCCTCAAGATTTTCAAATATTCTTTTCAGTTTTACTGATTGCTTGTGGCCATTTAAGTCAGTAAATGAATGCGAAGGTTTGGGATATGGAGACAATTCTGGCTTGATCTCATCATTTTTAAGTTCGGCCAATATCTCCGGGCGTAATTCTGATTTTTTAATCCCGATAAAAAACACCCTTTCTCTTGACTGGGGAACTCCGTAATTTGCAGCGTGTAGAACTTGTGGAGGTAAAACCAAATAACTGTTACCGTTGGCACTTGCAAAATCCTGTTGAATAACATCCTTAATGTTTGACAAATTAACCAATCCTTTTACATTCTCGGCAATAAATACTTTAGGTTGTGTTATGTCAATAACTTGTTTCATCCACATGTAAAGTTGTCCCCTGGTTTCACGGGAAGGCACGTTTTTGTTAACAAGCTTTCCAACATGGTCTTTGTGAGAATTAAAACCTTTTCTTTTCCCAGAAATACTAAAATCTTGGCATGGAAACCCCCCCGTCACAATATCAATCCCGTTGGGGAATATTTTCAATCCTTGTAAGTGTAATTTGACCAGATCAACAATACTTTCGACATGATATGTTTCAGGGGAATATCCCTTTTTCTTAAAATAATGAAACCATGCATTTCTTGCATCTTTTAAGATATCATTGGCAAATACTATCTGAAATTTAGTTGCCTTTACCTTAACATGATTAGCCCCAACAGTCTCTACAATAAAATTTGGATCCTGATTTCTATTGATAGAATTTTTATGTACAATAAATTCCCCTTCAAAACCCAAATCCATTCCGCCGCAGCCAGTAAATAGCGATAATAATTTTAACGGTTTTCTTGGATTGTCCAAAATATTTTTATCACTATAGCTTATGCTTACTTGAGGTTCACCTACATTTTCCTCATCAACACTTAATGCTGAACTTTTAACTAAATATTTACACCTGCTGCCAATAGGGCATATTTCGCATTTCGGCTTCTTGGGTTTGCACACCAAAGCTGCAAAATCAAGAATTGACCAGTTTAATTCTTTACAGTCTCTTACATTTATCACAATGCGTGATAGCTCTTGTAATTCTTTATCGTTCCTGATATCTCTTGTTTTCTTAGAATCGAAATATCGACTTAACACACGAGCCATGTTAACATCAAGTAATGGTGCTCTTTTGTTTAATATGAATAATTCATAAGCATTGGAAATGTATAAGGTTGAAAAACTGGATTCTTGAAGTTCATTTTTATTTTTTGGAAGTAAACCGTTTTTTAATACGTACTCTTTAATCATTTTAGTGAACCGCTTTGCTCTATGCTTATATAATCCCAGCGGTCTAAGTATTTGCTCCAAATCTTCAGTATTTGCTTTGATAAGTTTCTGCCAGTCAGGATACTTATTAAGAAAAGTATAATAATATTTTGCAACTGTCTCTGCTTTAGTTCTTTGAAGAAGTATTTCACTAATAATAATTTCATAATTGGTAAGACCTGCATTGCGCCAAGGAAAATTACGTTTATTAGTCTGATACCAATCCAATAGATTTTTTCGGAAATACTTTATGTCATTATTACTATACACTATATGTAAATTGAACCAAATGCATTCAAAAATAAGACTTAAATTAATGAAATTCCAGAAATGAAATGAAGTAGTTAAATGAAGTTGATTACTTAGAATACTATTACTTCATTGTTATAAACTTGTAACTTTACTACCTTTCCCAATTCCTGTTCTCTATAGTTTCCTGATAGATATGTTCCAATATTGCCCGATCAACATCTGTAAACTCCACATTTCTCCTGGTCATAACCTCCTCTGCAACTTCAAGCATTTTAGAGAATTTATAGGTTGTGAAACCGCTTGCCCCTCCCCACGAAAAGGAAGGTACAAAGTTCCTGGGGTATCCTGGGCCATAAATATTTGTCCCTACACCAACCACCGTTCCAGTATTGAACATGGTATTTATTCCGCTTTTGGAGTGATCCCCCATTATCAATCCGCAAAATTGTTCCCCAGTTTTAATGAATCCCCTTTTCGGGTAGCTCCATAATTTCACCTCAGCATAATTATTCTTAAGATTAGATGTATTGGAGTCAGCACCAATGTTACACCATTCCCCAATCACAGAATTACCTAAAAAACCGTCATGGGATTTGTTGGAGTTTCCCAAAATCACCGAGTTTCTTATCTCTCCCCCAGCTTTTGAATACGGCCCTACCGTCGAATCACTCCTGATCTTGGCCCCCATGTTCACAAAAGAGCTTTCACAAAGGGCAAAAGGCCCCCTTATTATGGCCCCTTCATGAACTTCTGAATTTCTTCCTAAATAAACAGGGCCATCTTCTGCATTGATAGTTGCTGCTTTAACTGTTGCCCCTTCTTCAAGAAAAATATTTTCTTTACCGTAAACAATTGTATGTGGGTCATTTATTGATTTAGATGTTCGGCCATTTACAATCAAATCAAAATCAGATCTGATTTGATCACCGTTATGTTTAAAAATATGCCATAAATTCTCAATCAATAGTGCAGATGATCTACACTCTTCTTCTATATCCCATTTTTTATCAAAATCGCTACTGCGAAATGCCAACAATAATCCATCTTGAATGATGGCAGTATTCCGTTTCAAATTCCTTATCTGATCTACAAGATTTTTATTGGGGCAAACCGCCCCATTTATGAATATATTGTCATCCTGAATCGAGCTTGTGAATTTTTTACTTAGATAGTCCTGACAAATAAGAGAAGCACTGGAATTCAGATATCGTTCCCACTTTTCCATAATGGTGAGTATTCCTATACGAATATCCGCAACAGGGCGAGTAAATGTTATTGGAAGCAACGCCTCCCTTATATCAGGATCATCGAAAATAACAAGGTTCATCTGCTATTGTTAAATCTATTCAAATAAACTCAAAGGTTCCCAGAAATGAAATTCTTATAGGGATTTAATTGCATATGAAAATCCAATACCAAAAATTTCTTTGAACTGCCATCTGTCTTCAACTCCTACCTTGACCCCTGCATCATCGAGTTTGGGAAATTCCACATCTTTATCATAAAGCAATTGGGTGGTCAGGCTGGCGGACAGGTATTTGTTGATCTTCATCAATACGGTTAGCTCCCAGTTAATGTCAATCTCCCCGAAGTTCTCCAGGTAGTTACTAAAAAGTTGCAGGCGGCTTTCCAAGTTGACGTTTTCCCAAACCTCGTCTTTAAAGCTAATATTCAAATATGTTCCCATTTCAGCTCTAAAATTTTCTCCTTCTTTAACCAGGCTACCTAAAGCATCAAAATCTGCTGCCTCCACACCAAATGCCCCCGCATTTGCCAATCTCTGATCGCCAACAAATGTCATCTTTCCTGTTACCGGGGAAAACATCAAGGAAAATTCCATGGAAGGTTTATATTCCACCCCTGTAGACACTACCAGGTAGGCCGGGGCAAAAGCCCTTGAAATACTCACTGAATCATTAGGGAAATTAAATCCACGGGCAAATTGTGTTGATAATCCGACACCTGTACTCCAAAATAGTTTCTGGTCATCTGCAGAAAGCTGATACCCAATCTTGGTTAAAGCTTGTATTTTATCATCGGTTTTTCTGGTGCCTACTTCTTTTTGATCCAGAAAACCATAAGCCAAATCCAGGCTATTTTCCCACCTCACCCTTCTTTTGGCATAGTTCAAGTGCATATTGATAAAAGAGTTCAATGAGACAGAATTTTCACCTCCGGCAGCCCAATTACTTAGGTTAACCTGGGTAAACGTTAAGGTTCCTTTGAACCCACGGTGCCAATAGGAGGTGTCCATATCCTGCCCTTGGGCAATCAAGACCGTGCTACTAATAATCAATACTTCTAAAAAGATAAAGCTCCTTGACTTCATAATCCAATATTTACTGATTATATATTTACAACTATCATCTTAGGCCCCAAAAGTCAGGGACATATCTGTAATAAAGATTGTATCTGTAAAATATTCATCGCTAAATTTTGATTGGTTAAAACGCTAAGATAAAAAAATAAAGCCTCCCCAAGATGGATATCAGGGAGGCATAATTATCTTCTTCTTACAGGTATACTACTTCTTCTTATATCTTCTGTTAAACTTCTCAACCCTGCCAGCGGTATCCACGAAAATTTTCTTACCAGTGAAAAAAGGATGTGATGCCGAACTAACTTCAATTTTAACCAATGGATAAGTTTTGCCATCTTCCCATTTGATAGTCTCTTTTGAGGTCATGGTAGACTTGGTGAGAAACTTATAGTCAACGGAAGTGTCTTGGAAAACCACTTCTTTATATTCA
>CBDVAV010000127.1:0-9282 GCA_965372055.1 uncultured bacterium
AAGGGATGTTCTTGCCATGGAATGGTCCATGATCTGATGAAAATGTCCAGTCACCTTTTAATTCTGGATTGTCATGTCCCATCAAAATGTCCACTGGGGAACCTAAATCTACAGACTCTATTATTGATTTGAATTGAGGATAATGATAGATTCCGGCAACATAAATCTCATTGTTATCATTATGGCTGATCATATCCATATTGATATTGACAGTTATCTTTTCTATTGGGCTTTTTTCGTCCATTACAAAAGATTTTGATCCTAGCAGTCCTAGTTCTTCAGCATCAAAGGCAGCAAACAACATAGTATGCCGTGGTGGATTCTTCATGAAATATTGTGCGATAGCTAAAAGTGCGCTTACCCCGGATGCATTATCATCTGCACCATTATATATATTTCCGTACTTAATGCCTTCATGATCATAATGCGCTGAAATCACCATGATTTCATCAAAACCACCTTTTATATATCCAAGCACATTTATCCCCTGTAAACTTTTTTGAGGGTTGCCAGCTTTAATTGAAAATGTATGTTTAAAGCTATCATGGTAGGGCTGTAAACCAATTTCACCAAAACGATTGATAATATATCTTCTGGCTTTTTCCCCACCTGCAGTTCCTGTCTTTCTTCCTTGCATTGAATCGCTTGACAGTATTTGCAAATCATGTATTAATTGCCCTGGGGAAATATTCAACTGTGCCTCAAGGTTTGAAGATGCAAGTAATATGGTCAATGACAGCAGAAAATATCTCATGAACACTTTTTTTTATCCAGATTTATCAATAATTATTTATTACAACGTTAAATTTAAGCAGACTTTCTACTTTAAAAGTTATAATGCGGTTATTAAAAGCTGTCAAACTCATCCCTTTTATCTGGTTTACGCTACTTTCTTCAATTGGCTTAACCCAGGACATTTCATTAAACCTACACAAAACATTCAATCTTTTAAGGAATGATGAATTGCCCAACAATCTCCTGATCTCAAAAAGTGCTGTTATTGTAAGATTAATCGATCACGATGTACAAACTGTGCCTGATGATAAATGGCAAGAGGTTTCCAATGAAGCGCATGAAGGCTTCAAAAGAACAGGTATTGATGCCGTGGCCTATTATTATCTTGACGATATTTTTTCCGGAACTGAACCTCAAAGAGCCATATCCTTATTCCTGACAAAAAGGGGCATCAAAAACTTGATATTTCTCAATTATGAGAAAAGTGAAACCGGAATTATTAGAAATTACAGTGTCGTGATCACCCCTTACAGTGAAAGTGTAGACTTCTTGATCGAGGGACAGCTTGCCTGGAAGGATGAAGGCCCGGAATTAGGGAGAATAATGAACAAGGTCTTCCGCGAAGCTGTACCGAGTCAGCGTCGGACCAATCTACTGATTTCCGAGAAACCGGAATTTTTTGAAGATGTTCAAATCATTAAGGGGAAACGTGAGGAAGTGTATCCGGTTGATGTAAAATCCTTTAAGATGGCAGTACCTCAATGGTCAGATTCTGAAACTTCTTTGTCAACTGTTATGTCACAATACCCGTTGCAATTTGAATTCACAAATCAATTCCCAGACGAAGATTCTTTAAGGAACAGACAAGGAATCCATTTTATTCTGTATTGTATATATACTTCAGGGTCTACCATAAAGAGAATGCTGGATTATAAAAAATTTGATGAGAAGAGATATCTATCTGTCCTTAATAAGGATGGCAAAAGTGAGGTAATTTCCTATTCAAGAATGAGAAAAGTATACAAGTTTTACATCAAGCATATTATAACTGGCAATGTTTATCTCGGCTCAGGGTGGGATGCACATCCAAACAGGGAAGATGCGCTGAACAGTTTCATTTGGAACCTGAAAAATGAACTGAAACTAGATTAATTGATTAATTGACTAAATATCATTTAAGTCCATTAATCTATTCCATCATTTTGGTAAATATTATTCTAAAAGAAATAAAAAGAGTAATTGTAAGAAAAACATATATTTTTGTACCTCTATCAGCCTAGTGGGAAAACCATATGCTAAATAACGAGCTCAAATTCAAGGTCTGGAATAAAGTCAAAAAAAAAATGTACAGTTCCGGATCTTTATCATTTTCAAAAGAAAGGCATTCATTTATGATCTTTGCCGACAAAGAGATTGGGTCTTACAAAGATGATGATATTGAGATCCTGCAATACACAGGGCAGAAAGATGCTAATAATAGGGAAGTTTATCAAAGGGATATAATTGAAGTAGATGACAATCGCTACGTTGTTATATGGGACAATAATCGGGGAGGGTGGTCTTATACTGATGTGGAGCGAAGGATTAGGACAGTGGGTTTTGGAAGAACCGATGCCAATACCTGTAATGTAGTTGGAAACGAGTTTGAGACACCCGAATTACTACAGCCGTAAATTACTGCACTTTTAAAGTTTAAACAACTTTCTCAAACTGGCTTCACCAGCCAGTAACTTGGATACATAATCACCTATCGCCGGGCCATATTTAAAACCATGCCCTGAATCCCCACCAAGAAATAATACGTTCACTGCTTCAGGATGATTGTCTATGATAAGGTTTCCAGTTTCAGTATTTGAGTATTGACATACACGGCTTTCAAGTAGAGGTGCGCCTGCAAGTCCGGGGAATCGTTTAGCAAGATATTTTTTGGCAAAATTTATTTCCTTATCATCCGGTATTCTATCTTCTTTTGTAGGATCAAATTCAGCCCCTCTCTTATCATGGGCAACCTTAAATCCCCTGTCCAGGAATCCAGGTATTCCATAGTAAATATCTGTATCCTGAATATCAACCCATCCCGGCATTGGGGTTCTATATTTAAGAATCCAATCATGTGGTATCCCGAAATAATTAACATCTTGTTTTGTAACCGTAATTTTACCTGACAAGATTTTCGGAAAGATTTTCGGAAGCCATGACCCACAGGCGAAAATGTAAAAATCCGCCTCCAATTTACTTTTGCTACTGAGTACTACCGAACTCAATTTTTCATTTTTTGTGATTCCAGGTGTTGCAAAATCATGGATCAATTTTCCTCCCTCTTCCAGAAACTTTTTTGTGACAGTTTGAGTGGCTTCCCTGGCATTAAGAAAACCTGCCATTTCTTCCATTACCAGGCTGGAAATCCCTTCCATGTTTATATACGGGAAAAGTTGACTGGCTTGTTTGGTTGAATATTCTTTATAAGGGATGTCATTTGCCCTAAACAAGTCTAGTGCTGAGTTTACTATTTCCATTCCCGTTTTGTCTCCCATCCATAAAACTCCCGTATTTACCATCAGTTGTTTATTCCAATTCTTTTGGAAATCCCTCCACAATTTGAGGGCTTTCATTGTCAGGTAAAAGTATGTTTCATTTGAACCGTAAACAGCCCTGATCAACCGTGTCTCACCACCTGATGAGGAACGCGTGTTTCCTGGTCCCCAAGGATCAACCAAGGTAACTTTATAACCTTGTCTCTGCAGCATAAAAGCAGACCATCCTCCAAAAGCCCCAGCACCTGCAACAATTACTGTACACCCTTTTGGAATGGTATAAGCCAGCTTGTTTCCATTGCTCGTTTTCGTGTTTTTGGGGGAGAATGTTTTATGCTCTTTTACCATAGGTTCCCTCATTGATTCTGGATTCTTAGCAAATTAGGATAAATTCGCTAGCTTGAAAATTATTTTTTTATGGGATCAATAGAAAATTCTTCAGGAACATCATGGAAGCGTCTTGTCGTTCCAGGAATCGTGGTACAGTCGATACTGATTGGTGGTGGGTTTGCCACAGGCAGGGAAATAGTTGAATATGGTGCCAAGTTCGGGAGTATGGGAATTTGGTCGGGGTTGACCATATTTATAGGATTCACGGTTATATCCCTGCTTTCCTTTGAGTTTTCAAGGCAAAAACAGGCTTATAATTACCGTAGTTTTTTTAAAAACCTTTTAGGCCCATATTGGATCCTGTTTGATGTGGTTTATATCCTGTTGGCAATTATAACCATTGCTGTAATGGCCTCGGCTACCGGGGAAATCCTTAAGTCTACTTTAGGCCTGAATTACTGGGTAGGAGTTGGTATGGTAGCCGTCATAGTAGGGTTTCTTAATTATAAGGGCGAGAAAATAATTGTACGTTTCAAAACCCTGGGGACAATTCTTCTCTTTCTTGCTTACATTTTATTTGGTGTTTTAGTGGTTTCGGAAAATGGTGATAGAATAATCGAGAACGTGGATATATCACTGGTTAGCAATACTGAATATTCTTTTGGATTAGTGGTATGGACTGGGATATTATATATCGGATATAATTTATCATGTTATCCAGCGGCACTTTTTACCGTTAGAAATTTAGAAAGTCAAAATGATGTAATAAAGGCAAGTCTAATAACTGGATTAATGATGTGCCTGCCCTGGTTCCTGACCTACTTTGCTTTGTTGGGTTTTTATCCTGATCAAACCGTGCTTAGGGCTTCAGTACCATGGTTACAGATGCTAAGTACTTTTGGAACGAAAGTAATTGTAGTATTTGGAGTGGTTGTTGGTTGGACATTGATTGAAACCGCAACAGGCATGATACATGCTTTTATTGCACGATTGGACAATCATTACAGGGAAGTAAAAAACAAGGAGTTATCAAGCAGGGAGAAATCTTGGGTTTCACTAATTGCTTTGGGATTGGCAGTAGTCTTGGCACAATTCGGCATCATTGATCTCATTGCTGTAGGATACTCTGCCATGGCCTACGGAATGATAGCAGTGTTTGCCGTTCCGATCATTTTTTGGGGCATTAAATCTCTGCTATTTAAGAAATAATCCCAACTCAATATTTTCGTTTCTCGAAGACTCATTTTCTTTATCCTTAACACTCCTGATTATTAAACAACAACCATATCCTTAAAATTTATCTAAAGGCAAGTCACTTTGTTAGTCATATTTTGTTCACTGCACATTGCACATTGGTAAAATGTAAGCAGCGGATAAGTTTGGATCAAATCACAGTAGATAATGGATAAAAAAAATCAAATAGAGAATGGGGACTAAAATTTGGCCTACCTTTTTTGTACTTAACCCAGTTATCCGGGGAGATAATTATTAAGCCGTTAACCCACTGAATTTCAACAAAATTGATATGACCTGACATTAAAATATCATCATCCGGATTTTGATTTCAGTTTTTTTAAGCAATCACATGGCTAACTATCTGTAAATCTACTCCTGTACCAAATAGCATCATGATTTGGTGAATAACGCAGGTTGATAATTAATGGGGGAGCTGAAATAACTTTGCAACAAAGTTTAATGCATTTGCATCATAATTTGATTCCTCATTATGTATAAATGCCTCTATTTGCATCACGATTAAACTGATAAATAAAAATAATATTGAAAATCAAAACTTTAGTAAAAGTTCAATGATAATAAAGAGAAAACTTGATTTCTTGACGCAATAAATAAAAACAAACGTTAGTGTATAACAATATTTTATTATGGAAAATTTAAATAAAAATAGTAGCACATACCGATTTTTTAGCTGGATAGCTGATAAATCAACAGCTATAATAATAGCTGGAGTTGTGTTAATTGTTGGTCTGGCAATGTTCATTCCAAAAATAATAATAGATACTTCAGTAGAAGCATTTATTCATCCCGAACACCCCTCTTTGGTATATCGGGATCAGGTGAAAGAAATGTTTGGTCTTTCTGATCCGGTAATAATGGCCATTGTCAATGAAGGGGATAAAGGAATTTATGAACCAGAAACTCTTAATTTGATAACCTGGCTGACAGATAGTATTCAAAAGATAGAAGGAGTAGATCCCGACAGAATTACTAGTCTTTCAACAGAAAACAATATTTATGGTACAGAGGAAGGGATGATGGTAGAACCATTTATTGAAGATAAAATTACTACCAGTGAGGAAGCCGCCAACGTACGAGATGCTGTGAATGACTTTCCGCTTTATGTAGGAAATATGGTGAGTGAAGATGGTACCACTACCCTTATTGTAGTTGAGTTGCTTGATAAGAAAGAATATGGTTTTAAAGTATATAATAAACTACTGGAATTAGGAAAATCCCCTCATGTAGCAGCTTCCGATGTAGCTGTTCATGTTGCTGGCGAAGGGGCAGTAACAGAGTTTATGAGCTATTATGTAATGAATGATGCCAAAACAACGATGCCTTTGGCATTCCTGGTGATCACAATAGTACTTATCATGTCCTTCAGAACCTTACGTGCCGTGTTAATATCCAACTTTGTGGTAATGGGATCGTTATTGGCCATGATGGGAATTATGGTAGCGATGGGAGTACCTGTTTTCCTCCCATCTAGCATTATAGCGGTAATATGCATCGCAATATCCGTAGCTGATTCCATCCATATTTTTGGCCAGTATTATGAAAATACCTCAAAGCATCCCAATGCTACTCAGAGGGACATTGTAATATACACCATGGTTGAAATGTGGCGGCCGGTATTAATTACTTCAGTTACCAATATAGCCGGGTTTTTAGCCATGGGGTATACCTCCATTATGCCACCCATTAGAGTGCTGGGATTATTTTCTTCCGTAGGAGTATTTTTTGCTTTGCTCTTCTCAGTATTTGTACTACCAGCAGTGCTGGTAAGATTAAAATTACAGCAAAGTAAGGCCTATAAATCGATTAATGGAGGAAATATAGAAACGGACTGGTTTGGCAAGCTGATGAATAATGCAGGTAGACTTGTATTAAAAACACCATACACGATTATGATTGTTTCAGTATTAGTGATTGTGATTGGCGCTTATGGCATGACTAAAATTGAACTAAACGACACCATGGTGGAATACATCAATAAAAAAGAACCTATTTATAAAGCCGATCAATTGCTTAACAATAAAATGAATGGCACCAACTTTTTTGATATCGTTGTAGAAACAGAAGAAGAGGAAGGATTGTTTAATGCGGATTACTTGAAAAAAATAGAAAGTCTTGAAAATTTTATAAAACAACAGCCTCATGTAAAAGGCACTACTTCCATCGTGGATTTGTTGAAACAAATGAACCGGTCAATTAACGAGAATAGAGAAGAAATGTACCGTTTGCCGGAAGACTCAGACCTTATTGCGCAGTACTTTTTGTTGTATTCAGCCAGTAGTGACCCAACTGATTTTGAAAAATATGTTGATTATGATTATCGTATGGCAAACATAAGAGTGGCTATGGACAATGGACAATATAAATACACGCATGTTGTAAAAGAAAATATTGGAAAGTACATGTCCGAAAACTTTAACGAACCAGGGATAAAGGCCACAACTTCAGGTTGGTTAAATGTATTGGATTATTGGATAGGAAGCTTAAAATCGAGCCATTTTTTAGGTGTAATATTAGCCATTTTGGTGGTGTTGATCATCATATCGCTTAGCTATAAATCGTTCTATATAGGAATTCTAGCCATAATTCCGGTAATATTTGCTGTGTTTTCCAATTATGCAATCATGGGATATACAGAAACCTGGCTTAATGTAGCTTCTGCGGTTACCACCGCTGTGGCCGTTGGTATTGGAGTGGATTTTTCTGTTCATTTTCTCAATCACCTATTGGTATATACCAGAGAAAAAGGCATGTCCTTGGACGATGCATTACAAGCAATGTATCCATCTACGGGCAGGGCATTATTGTTCAATTTCTTTGCCTTGGCCATGGGGTTTGGAGTAAATCTGTTTAGTGCGGTACCTCCATGGGGTACTTTTGGCCTTCTAGTAGTTACTATGATTTGTGCCAGTTTTATAGGAAGCCTCTCCATACTTCCTGCTTTAATCAAGGTTTTGAAACCAAAACATTTTCGTCCGGTTGTTTCATCTGCCATCACTACCAATGAAAGCAATTCTGAAATAGTTGATGGTGAGTTAGATGAAGCACTGGTATCTGAAGAGGTCAATTAATGCATAAATAATAACACTAATAAATTTTATAATCATGAAAAAGACATTAATAGCATTGCTGGTATTCGTTACAATTAGTGGTTTCCTCATAAAAGACAACAAACAAATTGATGATGGGTTATCAATTATCAAAAAAGTAAACGCCCGTGATGAAGGAGAGCGGTTATCTCAGAACGTATTCATAAAAATGATGGACAGAAGAGGTAAAACACAGGAAAGGGAATTGGCTTTTTATCGGAATGATTACAGTGATCAACGTAAATCAGTGATCTTTTATAAAAGCCCTGCCAATGTAAAAGGCACATCCTTTTTAACCTATGACTATCAAAGTACAGCAAAAGATGATGACCAGTGGCTTTATCTCCCAGCATTAAGAAAAACAAGAAGGATATCGGCAGCTAATAGAGGTGATTATTTTTTAGGGACCGACCTGACCTATGAGGATGTAAAATTGGGAACCAAAATCGGGGAAAGTGATTATAATTTCAAATTCATAGAGAATTCTCAATTGGATGGTGCGGACATACTCA
The DNA here is from genome assembly GCA_965372055.1 of uncultured bacterium. Taxonomy (GTDB): domain Bacteria; phylum Bacteroidota; class Bacteroidia; order Cytophagales; family Cyclobacteriaceae; genus CBDVAV01. Next base: position 8,455 of record CBDVAV010000127.1, read on the forward strand.
TAGTTGATGGCACTCCGAAATCAGATAAAATCAAAAAAGAACTGGGTTATAGCAAAGTGAAATATTGGATTGATAAAGAAATCATGTTTCCCAGAAAAATAGAATATTGGGATGTAGCAGGCAATAAGTTAAAAGTAGTTGAATTTAAAGACGTAAAAAAGGTACAGGATATATGGACAGTTCATCGTATTGAGGCTGAAAATATTAAAACGAATCATAAGACTACTTTTCTTTTTAATCAGTTGGATTATCAAACAAAACTGGAAGAGGAATTATTTACAGAAGAATCAATGATCAGAGGCCTTTAGTTGCTTATCATGAAAAACATGAAAAAAGCAATTTTTATCTTATACCTGAGTATTGTCACTTCTGATAATTTGTTATTTGCTCAACATCAAGACAAGAAAAAAAAAGCCCCGCCCGAAATATCCGTTTTAATAGAGACTGAAACAGCTTATGATTTTGATGATCAGAAATTGCAAAAGAGTGAGTTATTTATTGAACCACAACTAAACTGGAAACTAAATAAAAACATTAAACTTACAGGTATAGGTAGATTATATGTTGAGGTTACTGATAATTTAGAACCGGGGGAAAACAACATGCACGAAGTTGCTAATATGTCCAAAAGGATAGAGTTTGGTGATAGGGCCGATATTGTATTAAGGGAATTGTATGCAGATATAAAATGGGGTAAAAACTATTGGAGAATTGGAAAACAACAAATCGTTTTAGGGGAAACAGAAGGGATAAAAGTGTTGGATGTGGTAAACCCCATGAACTGGAGGGAGTTTATCCTGGATGATTTTGATGATTCTAGAATACCTC
>CBDVAV010000128.1:0-9269 GCA_965372055.1 uncultured bacterium
TACAATCCAGCGATAGAAATTCAAGATATACCTTGGACACAAAAGGAAATCGAAGAACAGGCCATGGTGAGCCGATTTATCATAAACTGTTTCAAAACCATCAGATTGAGGGAATTCGAAGAAAACGGCCCGAGAACTGTTATCGCTGGTAACCTTGCACATCTTAAAACGACATTCGAAGTAGATATGACTGCCACAAATTTCCCTGACCTAGGATCGGTAATGTTAAAATTACTCCACCCCACATCAGCAGTTTGTGGTTTGCCCAAAGAACCTTCATACGAGTTCCTAAAATCCCAAGAAGGTTTTGATAGACAATTTTTTAGTGGATACCTTGGGCCAATCAATTCCAAGAACAACACTTCGATATTTGTAAATCTGCGATGTATGCAATTATTGAATAAATTTGGAATAGCATATAGTGGGGCTGGTGTTACAGCTTACTCAAATCCCGAAAAAGAATGGGAAGAAACGGAAATAAAATGCGCAACGCTATTGAGTGTTCTAGGGTGAAATTAGGTTTTCAAAACCTGTCTGGCAGGGGATTTTCAAAAATAGTTCTAATATTAAGTGCCTTTATATTTTCAGATATAAATGCTCAGTTTACTCCAAAATCATATCTGAAGGGCTATATTGTTACACCCTCTGAAGATACAATCCGAGGTAATATTGAACAAAAAGCTGTATACTCGAGTGTGATTAAATATAAGCTTCAGGAAAAGGATAAAGCAATAAAAATCAAACTTAAAGAAGTTAAATACCTCAAGATTGGAAATACTGTTTATCACAGTATTCGATATAGAAAGCAATATCATTTAATGAAAGAAGTAATCAGAGGACCAATTAGCCTTTTGTCTTTGCCCTCCCCAGCTATACCTAATAACCCAAACCAATTTACGCCTTTGCAAAATGAGCCTGATTACTATCTTGGCAAAAATGGTATAGTAGATCATGTGGACAAAGAGAAATTCTATCAAAAGACCGCTTTATATTTTTCGGATTTTGAGCAACTCGGGGAAAAGATCGGTAACAAGGAATATACTTACGATGATCTGGTAGAAATTGTCCTAAAATATAATTACTGGTATAATTACAAGCGCCCAAGCGACAAATGATACTTCAGCCTATTCTTGATATTGCAGAAATTTGTGTTAGAAAAGGCATTAAAGATGCTATTTTATCTCCAGGATCAAGATGTGCTCCCCTAACCATTGGCTTTGCAAAACATCAAAATATAAATACCAAATCAATTAGTGACGAACGATCAGCTGCATTTATTGCCTTGGGCCTTGCCCAGGAAAGCAAGAATCCGGTGGTATTGATCTGCACATCTGGAACTGCCGTACTAAATTACGGGCCAGCAATAGCGGAAGCATACTTTAACCATGTCCCTTTGCTAGTAATTACTGCTGACAGACCACCTCAATGGATCAATCAAAATGATGGGCAAGCGATTTTTCAGGAAAATGTATATGGGAAACACGTCAAAGGTTTTTTCTCCCTATCACCAAAACATCGTTCTCAAGAGTCAGTAGGCCAAGTGACCGATATAGTCTCACAAGCTTATGATCTTTGTGATTCCTACCCCCCAGGGCCAGTTCATATAAACGTTCCTATTGATGAACCATTTTATCCTGCAAAAGGCGAAAAGATAACTTTCTCATCAGAATTGAAGATTGCCGATAATCCGAAAAGTGTTAACAAGGAGCATTCTATATCATCAAAATATATTGATGCCTTGGGGAAGTATAAAAGGATTCTGGTGGTTGGTGGACAAGGTTACCTTTCCCCTGAGTTACTGGAACAATTTAGTCGTCCACATTTTAGCAGCATTCCAATTCTAGGTGATATCATTACTAACCTCCATCCTTTGCATAAAGTGATCAGGCATCATGACCTATACCTTGCCAGGTTAGATGACAGAATCTTAGAACAACTAAAGCCCGATCTACTGATCACTTTTGGAAGGTCGATTATATCAAAAAACCTCAAATTATACTTGCGCAAAATTAAAACTCCTGCACATTGGCATATCCAACCGGATGGGCATGTTCCCGATCCGTACCGATCCATAACGGATAATATTAAAATGTATCCGGTTTCATTCTTTTCTGAATTGTCAGTATATCTCTCAAATAATAACCAATCCTACTTTAACAAATGGTGGGAAATAGAAAACAAGGCAGTGGGTAGATTTAATGAATTTCTTGGCATTGCTCAATGGGGAGAATTAAAAGCTACGGAAATAATCATGAAATCATTACCCAGCAACTCGTATTTACATCTTGCCAATAGTATGCCAGTACGTTTGGCAAACTTCATAGGGCTGCAAGCAGAACAGGGTGGTATTGAAGTATTTGCCAACCGTGGAACAAGTGGAATAGACGGCACTAACGGAACTGCCATGGGAGCCTCAATGGCAACAGAAAAACCTGTAATTTTATTAACCGGTGATATGGCTTTTCTGTATGACCGCAACGCTTTTTGGCATAATTATCCACAGGGTAACCTCAGAGTGATAGTATTGAATAATCATGGAGGAGGCATTTTCGGAATGATTGATGGGCCGGCAGACCAGGAGGAATTCGATGAGTATTTTTTGACCAAACAACCTCTCACCGCTGAAAAAACCGCAGAAGAATTTGGGCTGGGCTATACATTGGTAGAAAATGAGGAAGAATTAAATGATGAAATCGGTGGTTTCTTCTCCGAGTCTAAAGTTCCAAAAATTTTAGAAATTTCAACTGATAACTCAGCAAATCAAGCCATCTTTAAAAGATTAAAATCGATAAAATTCTAAAACAGATGGAATTAAAACATAATTGGGAAACCATTAAAGAATTTAATGAGGTCTTATTTCAATTTTATAAAGGAATAGCCAGAATCAGCATCAACAGACCTGAAGTCCACAATGCTTTTACGCCACTTACTGTCAAGGAAATGATATCTGCCATGGATCACTGCAGAGATGACTCAAAAATAAGAGTGGTGGTGCTTACCGGTGAAGGGGGCAAAGCTTTCTGCAGCGGTGGAGACCAAAGCAAAAGAGGTCATGGTGGATACATAGGAGAAGATGAAGTGCCAAGGTTAAATGTACTTGACCTTCAAAAACAAATCCGCTCTATTCCCAAACCAGTAATTGCAGCAGTGGCAGGATGGGCAATCGGGGGCGGGCATGTATTACATGTAGTATGTGACCTGACCATTGCTGCTGATAATGCCCGGTTTGGGCAAACTGGGCCGAAAGTAGGAAGTTTCGACGGAGGGTTTGGCGCTTCTTATCTGGCAAGAGTGGTTGGTCAAAAAAAGGCAAGGGAAATCTGGTACCTCTGCGACCAATATGATGCAACAGAGGCAGAAAAAATGGGCTTGGTGAATACTGTAGTGCCATTAGCAAAATTGGAAGAAACCTATGTCGATTGGGCTGAAAAAATAATGGAAAAAAGCCCCCTTGCGTTAAGAATGCTTAAAAGTGCTTTTAATGCAGAACTGGATGGGCAGGCTGGAATTCAAGAGTTTGCCGGAAACGCCACCCTCTTGTATTATCTCACCGATGAAGCCAAAGAGGGAAAAAACGCTTTCATGGAAAAAAGAAAGCCCGATTTCGACAAATTTCCAAAATTTCCATAGAGCCCAGTGATTTATAATGGAATTATACATGTCAACAACGTTACCCTGACTGGTCAACAGGTCGCCAACGAGAATTTTAACTTCGATGCCTTTCCTCAACCATTTGCTACAGCACTGGAATTCATCAACCTTTGGCTCACTGGTCAGCAACAATTTGAAATTAAAACCTCAGGTTCAACAGGAAAACCTAAAGTAGTTTCAATATCCAGGCGACAAATGGTGCTTAGTGCTCAAAATACCATTAATGCACTGGGTATAAATGCTGATGACACTGCCCTGGTTGCCATGGACACCAAATTCATTGGAGGTAAAATGATGATTGTCAGGGCCCTTGAAGCAGGAATGGATATAGTCATCAAGAAGCCATCGGCAAATCCATTTCGAGATTTGCCTGATGATTTAAATGTCGATTTTACTGCCCTTGTGCCCCTGCAAATACAAGCAGCTATTGATCATGATCCCGAAAAATTAAATCAAACAAAATATATATTGATAGGTGGGGCTTCCCTGCTACCTGATCTGGATGTAAAAATAAGAAAACTGAAACCCGCTGTTTATCAGACTTTCGGTATGACTGAAACAGTATCACACATAGCCCTTCGTCGCTTAAATGGAGCTCATAAATCAGGTTTATATACTGCTTTTGAAAATGTTAATTTAAGTCTGGATAAAAGGGGATGTTTAAAGGTTAAATCTGAAATAACAAATAATCTAGAAGTTATCAGCAATGATCTTGTAGAAATTGTAAACCCAAAACAATTCAGGTGGATAGGTCGGGTTGATAATGTGATTAACAGTGGGGGAATAAAAATCCAGATCGAGGAATTAGAACAACAATTAGGAGCATTGCTAGATAAAAACTTAAGGTTTTTTGTTTTTGGAATTCCCGATAAGAAATTAGGCGAGAAAGTTGTTCTTCTAATTGAGTCCGAACCGCTGCTTTTAGATTCCCATGAAAAAATCCTAATGTCCCTTAATGGAGTAAAATCAAAATATTACAGACCAAGGGAAGTTTTATATTTACCAAGGTTCATTTATAGTGAAACAGGCAAAATAATGAGGAAAGAATCTATCTCAGTTTTAAACGCCTAACTTCATTCTGCAAGTCAATTACTATTTTTGACAATTCTGATAATGAATGGCTCCCTTTATCTTTCGGACCAGGAATATCTGTACTGATAAATGCTTTTGCCTCCCAAATTTCAATCACTTCTTCTGCTGGGATATCGTAATCTGGATAAGCTTTATTATCCGAAATCAGGAACAATTTGCCATTCATAGCGGAATGGTTAACAACCCTTTTGAACACCACACCTTCCTTTCTTGTCACTAATATATAGGCCTTATTATCCTTGATACCATCAAGTTTTTCTACATATTGGCCTATGAGCACCGACCCCGATTCAAGGGGCATCATCGAATCCCCTGAAATTTCAAAAGCCCTGTAGGTTGCATTTTTAGGTAACATTGGCAATTTAAACTTCGGCAATACCCTAATATACTCCGGATCAGCATAACCATTCAGGTAGCCAGCTGCCGCCCTCTGTGGAACGAGTTCGATATTTTCTTCATTGTTTTCATCTACGGTAATAGATAGGATTTTCAGTTTCCTCTCTGTATTTGCAAACACCAAGGTATTCACCTCGTCCAGTGACATATTTACCAAGTTATGGTTGACGATCAAATCAATCGGTAATTTAAAAACCTCCCCTATCTTAATAAGGTTGGTTATCCTAGGATCTGCCCTCCCCTCTTCATAAGCACCTATTATTGCTCTTGTTACACCCATCTTTTTCGCCAGTCCTTCCTGGGTATATCCATTTAGTTTCCGGAGGTGCTTCATATTTTCATTAACCTGGCTCATGATTTTCTATTTATAGTTGTGATGAAATTAATATTTATATAATCCATTCAATTTAGACTTTACGTAAACAACCGAGGAAAACTCATGGCTATCATATTCACTTTTCAAATTCATGGAAAAAAGTTGCCTTTGGTAATATTGCCCTGGGCCATCCACCAAAGATATAACATCTTTAATCTTTTCGATCACCTCTTTTAGTGTTGAATCGGGCTTTGCAAGAAGATAACCCTGTAGCTGTTGCTCTCCCTCCCCTGGCTTAATAACCGTAAACTTTATTTGATGACTTCCAGAACGCAATTTCTTACTACTGATTTTTAGTTTAAAACCAGTTGGGGTTTCTTCTTCTAAAATCATTGGGATTTTGCTATTATGCTTAGTTTAATTACTCATAAATTTAGTATATTTGATACCATAAACAAAATAAAGCTAATTATTTTAGTAAATATATTGCTAAGTGCTACAGATAAACTACGACCGGTCAATAATCCATATGGACCTGGATGCTTTCTTCGTCTCAGTGGAATGCTTGCGGGACAGCAAATTAAAAGGCAAACCCTTAATTATCGGGGGGCACAGCAGGCGCGGGGTAGTAGCATCATGCAGTTATGAAGCCCGGCAGTTCGGGATACATTCGGCCATGCCTGTTATGCTGGCCAAACAACTCTGCCCTGATGTCCTGATTATTTCGGGTGACATGGAAGCATACAGCAAGCATTCCAAGATCATCACCGAAGTAATTAACAAAGATGCCCCATTATTTGAAAAAGCCTCAATCGATGAATTCTATATCGACATCAGTGGTATGGACACTTTTTTTAACGGCTACCGGTGGGGGACCGACCTCCGCAAAAAGATAATTGACGAAACCGGCCTCCCGATTTCCATGGGCATGTCCGTAAACAAGCTTGTTGCCAAGGTTGCCACCAATGAATCCAAGCCAAATGGGCAAAGCCATATTATAAAAGGAACAGAGAAAGATTTTCTAGCACCATTGTCGATTAAAAAAATACCCATGATCGGCGAAAGCACCGCCCGGTTCCTGATAAACATGGGCATTAAAACCGTGATCACCTTGCGGGAAATGCCCATGAAAATGTTACAAAGCACTTTCGGAAAAAATGGAACAACACTTTGGAAAAGAGCCAATGCCATTGATAGAACCCCGGTAGTCCCGTACAGTGAGCGTAAATCAATCTCTACCGAATGCACATTTGAAAGTGATACCATTGATGTGCGCAAACTTAAAACCGTGATCATTGCCATGGTTGAAAAACTGGCTTTCAAGCTAAGGTCAGGGGGAAAACTCACTTCATGCATAGCAGTAAAGATCAGGTATTCGAATTTCGATACCGTATCGAAGCAAAAGCATATTGCATATACTTCTTCCGACCAGGAGTTGATCAAAATGGCATTGGAACTCTTCGACCGGCTTTATGCCAAAAGGCTATTGATTAGGCTGGTGGGTGTTCGCCTCAGCAACCTGGTACATGGCAATTACCAGATCAGCCTTTTTGAAGACACCGAAGAAAGCATCAGGCTTTACCAGGCCATGGATAAGATGAAGTCGAAATATGGCAGCGACGTGCTTTTCCGGGCAGCAACGCAAAACGTAAACAACCGGATCCGGATGGACAATAACTTTTTTCATGGCTAAAGCAATGAGCAATGGAAAGTGGAACTCGAAATACGAAACCCGAAACATGAAACCCATAATAGGAATTTACCCACCAAAAGTATGAAGGCTTAGAGATCACCAATTGTTAATCACTAATTACTAATTGTAAATTGTACCTGAATTGTCACACATATTTCAGCTTTAAATACGGCACCCTTTCCATTAAGCAGCTTTTTGCCGAAGCCAAACGATGCGGGGTGCATAAACTTGCCCTTACTGATATCAACTACACCTGCGGGTATATCGAGATGTTGCGGATCTGCAATGAATGCCGCGATGAGTTTGACCTTGAGTTGGCAGTAGGTATAGAATTTCGGCGGGATGATAAACTGCTGTACATTGCCATCGCCCAGAACAACCATGGGTTTGAAGAAATAAACGGATACCTCTCCCACTACAACAACAGCAAACAACCTTTGCTCACCACAGCCCCGGAATTCAACCATGCTTATATCATCTACCCCTTCCCCCACCCCCATCCGGCAACTCTCCGTGAAAACGAATTTATAGGGGTAAAAACCAACCAAGTAAACAAACTCCTGAGTTCGCCGCTTAACAAATTCCTCCACAAGCTGGTAATGTTGCATCCTGTAACTTTTAAAAGCCGCACTGGCTTTAATGTCCACCGGTTATTAAGGGCTGTTGATCACAATATTGTACTTAGCAAACTGGAAAACAGTCAACAAGCTACTTCAGATGAAATCATGATGCCGGAAGCTGAGCTTGCTTCCTTTTATCAACGCTACCCCCAGATTATTGAAAACACCAAGAAACTACTGGACTCCTGCCAATTTAACCTGGACTTTTATACTGATAAGAACAAAGCCTCTTTTACCGACAGTAAAGAAAATGATAGGCTGATGCTGGAATCGCTGGCACTGGAAGGGCTGTCCACAAGATACGGCAACTACTTCAAGGCCAAGGCCAGGCTTTATCACGAACTGGAGATTATTGCCAACCGCAAGTTCGAGTCATACTTCCTGATCAGTTATGACATTGTGAACTTTGCCAAGCGAAGGAATTTTGCCCATGTGGGCCGTGGCAGTGGCGCCAACAGCATTACCGCCTACTGCCTTGGGCTCACCAACGTGGACCCCCTGGAACTCGATCTTTATTTTGAGCGGTTCATGAACCCCGAACGCAGCTCCCCTCCCGACTTCGACATTGATTTTTCCTGGAAAGACCGCGATGAAGTTACCCGCTACATCTTCGACACCCATCATCCAAAACATACTGCCTTATTGGGCACCCATACTACCTTTAAGATGCGCTCCATTATTCGTGAGTTGGGGAAGGTGTTCGGGTTGCCCAAGCATGAGATTGACAACATAGTTACTCATCCCAATCGATACAGCGACAAAGACCACATCAGCAAGCTGATTTTTAGGTACGCTGACCGCATGCTCACCATGCCCAACAATCTCTCAATCCATGCCGGAGGTGTCTTGATCACTGAAAGGCCAATCTATGCCTACACAGCTACCGATATGCCACCCAAGGGTTTTCCTACCGCACACTTCGAAATGCACAACGCAGAAGATATAGGGGTTTACAAATTTGATATCCTCAGTCAGCGTGGGCTGGGCCATATTAAGGATACGGTGGGGATCGTGGAAAAAAATTATAAGAAAAAAATAGACATCACCAATTTTGAAGAGTTTAAGAAAGACCCTAAAATCAAAGAACTATTGAGTAAGGGGAACACCATGGGGTGTTTTTATGTAGAGTCCCCGGCCATGCGAATGCTGTTGGGGAAATTAAGTTGTGACGAATACATTACCCTGGTGGCTGCCAGCTCCATCATCCGGCCAGGGGTGGCGCGATCAGGAATGATGAGGGCTTATATCCATCGCCATCATCATCCCCATGACTACGAGGCCATCCATCCAAAAATGAACGAACTGATGAAGGAAACTTATGGGGTGATGGTCTACCAGGAAGACGTGATCAAGGTAGCACACCATTTTGCAGGCCTTACACTTACTGAATCAGATGTGCTGCGGCGTGGTATGTCTGGGAAATTCCGCTCCAGGTCAGAATTCAAACGGGTAGAAGATCGTTTTTTTGCCAATTGCAAAGAAAGAGGCTATCCGGATGCAG
>CBDVAV010000129.1:0-9244 GCA_965372055.1 uncultured bacterium
AATGAGAGCAAAAGATTAAATCCCATCACTTTTTCATAAAAATCAACCCAGGTATTCATTTCTCCCCATCCAACATTTCCCACACAATGGTCCACGTATTTTAATCCTATCGGCACAGGTTTGTATAAACTTTGCTTTTTTTGATACCCGGGCAGAAACGGTCCATCATAATCCATTCTTTCAACAAATGTGTGTATGGTTTCCCCATAAATATGGATGGAGGCAATTTTTACCCTTCCATGTTCGTCTTCCAATATTTGAGGTGGTGATGCTGGTTTACCACCCCTGCTAGTGGTTTCATTAAATGATTTCTCTGCATCATCCACTCCCAGTGCCAATACTTTTACCCCATCTCCGTGCAATTTTACATGGTCTGAGATCGGGGAGTTAGGATCAAGGGCCGTGGTAAGTACAAAGCGGACTTTACCTTGTTGCACCACGTAAGATGCTTTGTCCCTTACCCCAGTTTCAGGCCCTGAATAAGCAATGAGTTCAAAGCCCAGTACAGTTTGGTAATACACTGCAGATTGCTTGGCATTTCCTACATAAAACTCAATATGATCAGTTCCACTAATTGGTAAAAAGTCGTTATCCATATTATTATTTTAAACACTTTAGTTCCTTACAAATCTAGTTCTTTAGGATGTCATTTTAAAATGATGAAGTAGTAGCCAGATCAGAATGTTAGGCTTTTACTTGCAACTTATTATAAGTATTTTCAGTTTTACGTCAACTCAATAATTGTCATAATAAAGTTATGGATATTAAAGCACTTAATAAACGTCTGGAGAGTATAGCCGATAAAATCAATAAGATCAAAGGCTTGGAATATGATAGTGAAGAATATGACCATGAAGAAGAAGAACTTCATAATATGGAAGACGAGCTTATGAATCAATATGGTGATTATCTGGAAGAAGCATTTGATGAAGTTCATGATGAGTTTTGCCCAGATACTGACGTTCTGCTGCCCATCGCCTACTTGGCTAAAGAGTATATAAAGTACGAGGACGGAAGTTATGATGTACTTTATAACCAGGGGGTGCCCGTTGAAGTTGATGATTACCCTGGGAAAGAAACTAAATTGGTTTTAGTCCCTTCACCGACCCGTATTATCCTTCAGATTGATGAAAACACCCGTGAAGAGGTTTGGAAAGCAAGTGATTGACCGATCAGTACCCTAATTTCTCTTTTACCCTCCCTAGTACTTCCTTGGCAATAATTGTGGCTCTTTTCTCTCCATCCTTGAGCTTCTCGTCGATTAACCCGGGATGTTCCATATAATGATCGAATTTCTCTCTTTGGTTTGAAAACTTGGAGATTATCAATTCAAAGAGTTCACTTTTTGCCTGCCCATAGCCATAATTTCCCCCTTCATAATTACCTCGCATTTCTTTGGTTTGGTCTTCTGTGGCCAGTAGGCTATAAAGAGCAAATACGGTACAGGTATCAGGGTTCTTTGGCTCCTCCAAAGATTTATTGTCTGTTATGATTGACATAATCCTCTTTTTCAAAGCTTTTTCCGGTAAAAAAATGTCAATGGTGTTACCATAGGATTTACTCATCTTTTGACCATCAGTACCTGGTATCACCATAACTTTCCGATCAATTAGTGCTTCAGGGACTACAAAAATTTCCCCAAAGTTATGATTGAAGCTTTTGGCAATATCCCTGGTCATTTCAAGATGCTGCCTTTGATCATTGCCAACTGGAACATAGTTCGTGTCATATAGGAGGATATCTGCTGCCATTAATACTGGGTATATGAACAATCCTGCATTAACATCGGCAAGTTTATCAGCTTTATCCTTGAAAGAATGCGCATTGGAAAGCATGGGAAATGGCGTAAAGCAGTTGAGATACCAGGTAAGCTCACAAACAATTGGTATCCTTGATTGCCTGTACAATAAATTCTTCTCTGTATCCAGGCCAAATGCCAACCAGGCTGCAGCCGTGGCACTCGTATTGTTTTGCCTTTCTTCCGGGTCTTTAATGGTGGTAAGGGAGTGAAGGTCAGCGATGAAATACAGCGATTCGTTTTCCTGCTTTTCAGACAACTCGATCGCCGGGATAATTGCCCCCAACAAATTGCCCAGGTGGGGCCTTCCGCTGCTTTGTATGCCTGTTAATATTCTTGCCATAAATAAATTTTTAAGATGCAAATAAAGTAAATAAACCCCATAACAGAAACTAACTGTTTCATGAATGCCCGTTACTATGTAATTCTAACCAATACCAATGGTAAATACCTCCAAATTGTTAAACTTTGCAATGAAATAAGTAGAAAATATGAATGCGATATTGAGTCTGATTATCAATGTATTATTTATTAGTGCAGCAGTTTGCCAAATAAATAAAGTGATAGCTTTCGATGAAGCCTCTTTTAATTTTGGAGAGATCCAAGAATCAGAAGGTTCGGTAGAACATGAATTTACTTTCACAAACCTTGGCAATCACGTGATTAAAATACTTGGTGTCAAGGCTTCTTGTGGGTGTACAAGTACAGGATGGACCCGCCAAGAGGTGGGCCCTGGAGAAAAGGGATATGTGAAAGCCATGTATAATCCAATAAATAGGCCTGGCCCTTTCAATAAGTCCCTTACTGTAACAACTTCTGCCACCCCAAAAACTATTGTTTTAAGGATACAGGGTAAAGTAATTCCAAGAATAAAAACCATTGAGGAGCAATTTCCTGTTTTGGTCGGAGAATTAAGGTTTAGAAACAGTGCGATTAATCTTGGCAAGATATTAACCAATGGATCACAAACCCGTGATTTTGCCATTTTTAATAACAGTCAAGACCAGCAAATACTATTTCAAAGTGAGTATGAAGCACCAGAATACATCAAACTTGAGTTTCAACCAGAAACATTGAACCCAAGGGAACAAGGGCTAGTTAAGGTCACATTCGATGGTAAAGCCAGAAATGACCTGGGATTTCTAGTTGATAACGTGGTTTTTTATACTTCTGAAAAGGAAAACAACCGAAAAGAATTTCAGGTTTATTCTACTGTGGAAGAGTATTTCCCGCCAATGACTACAGAAGAATTAGCTAATTCACCAAAATTTAAACTTGAAAAAAACTTGATTGATTTCGGTCGGATCGGGAATGATGTGAAAGTAAATATTGAATTATCTATAATTAATGGAGGCAAGTCAGATTTATATATCAGAAAAATAAAATCCACTTGTAGTTGTGCAATTACTAAACCCGACAAAGAGGTGCTGAAACCGGGGGAGTCCAGCAAATTGAATGTTACATTTGATCCAACAGGACGATCAGGAAGCCAACACAAGCTGGTTACAATTTTTACTAATGATCCCAAGGCATCGGCACAAAGATTGACAATAAAAGCATTCGTTAAAAAGTAAATCAAGCACCTACCACGAAGAAGGTGGTTTGCCGAAAGCCAGCAAGCTTTCACTTTCCTATTCTTTGTTGCAAGTTACAAGGAACCTGAAACATGAAACTTGTAACATCGCATTAAGTTAACGGCATAGTTTTAAGAACATGACCACACTCACCGTGCTTTCAGAATAAAAGAATAATTCTTTCAGCAGGCAAGAAGGACTTGATTTTGTAGCTATTTAGATCTTACTTGAAGGCAGGGATACCGGTTATTTCATTACCGAGGATCAGTAAATGTATATCATGGGTACCTTCATAAGTTATTACTGATTCCAGGTTCATCATATGCCTCATTATAGGATAATCACCCGTGATTCCCATCCCTCCATGTATTTGCCTAGCTTCCCGGGCGATATTTAAGGCCATCTCAACATTATTGCGTTTAGCCAGTGAAATTTGGGCAGTAGTAGCTTTACCTTCATTCATTAACTGACCTAATCTCAAATTGAGCAACTGCCCTTTGGTAATTTCTGTAAGCATTTCAGATAGTTTTTTTTGTACCAATTGAAATGAACCAATTGGTTTGTCAAACTGAATCCTTTCCATGGCATACTTCCTTGCAGATTCATAGCAGTCCATGGCCGCCCCGATAGCACCCCAGGCTATACCGTATCTTGCAGAATTCAGGCACATCATAGGAGCACCCAGTCCATCTTTCCCAGGTAAGAGGTTTTCCTTGGGCACTCTCACATTGTCAAAAACCAATTCCCCGGTAGCACTTGCTCTCAACGACCATTTACCATGGGTTTCAGGTGCGGAAAATCCTTCAAGCCCCCGTTCAACAATCAAACCACAAATTCTTCCTTTTTCGTTTTTTGCCCAAACTACTGCTACATCAGCATTGGGGGAATTTGATATCCACATTTTTGCACCATTGAGCAAATAATGATCCCCTGCATCTTCAAAATGAGTAACCATTCCACTGGGATCAGAACCATGATCGGGTTCAGTAAGTCCAAAACATCCAAGCCATTCCCCACTGGCTAACTTAGGCAGGTACTTTTGCCGTTGCTCCTCAGAACCGAATGCATAAATAGGGTACATCACCAAGGAACTCTGAACCGAAGCCGTAGACCTCATTCCTGAATCACCCCTCTCTATTTCCTGCATTATCAATCCATAAGAGATATAATCAAGACCACCACCACCATATTCGACAGGAATTGTCGGGCCAAAAACCCCCATTCCTCCAAATTTTTTAACAATTTCCAATGGGAATAAGGCTTGTTGGCACCAATCTTCAATATTTGGAGAAATCTCCTTTTTAACAAAATCCCTAATGGAGCTTCTGATTAATTTATGTTCCTCTGTAAGCAGGTCATCTATCTGATAAAAATCTGGCGACTCAAATAAATCTTGCTTAGAAGTTTTTGCAGGTTTCTTTGCTGTATTTATCGACATAGAATATTTTTGATCAAATTATTAATTTCAAATTTACAATATCTCAATAAATACTTACTTACCATAAATGGATAATTCAGAACTTGATCCGAAAATTATCAAGCAAATAAAAAAGCTCGAACAGAAATATGACGTGATGGGCCAGGATATTTCATCCTACCTTGATGGACTGCTTCATGCTGATTATTTAACTTATTGGGATTATATACATCTCGATACTTTACTGAGCCTTCAAAATCCCAAAACCAAGTTTGAGGACGAAATGATCTTTATCATTTACCATCAGATTACCGAGCTTTATTTTAGGTTGGTGTTATGGGAACTTGACCAAATTGCAGAAGACAAAAATATCAGTGTAGACAATTTTATTACCAGGGTAAAAAGAGTGGTCAATTATTTCGAAAACCTGATCCACTCCTTTAATATCATGGTGGACGGAATGGACCAGAGTCAATTTTTAAAATTCCGGATGTCTCTATTGCCAGCCAGTGGCTTTCAATCAGGGCAGTATAGGTTGATCGAGATCTGCTCTACGGAAATGATAAATCTAGTCAAGTTTGAATCGGTAAATCTTGTTGACCCAAATAACCTTGAGGAGTGTTACGAAAACATTTATTGGAAAGAGGGATCAATGGAACTTGCAACCGGTAAAAAAACATTGACATTAAAACAATTTGAAGAGAAATATTCCTCGATCTTTATTGAAAAAGCCAAGTATTTTCGAAATTCCAACCTAGGGCAGATATATGAAAATAAATTCTCCAACACTGAGCAGGGCAAAGAAATTAAATCCTTGCTTAGAAGATATGATGCACTGGTCAATATTTCATGGAAGCTCGCCCATTATAAATCAGCAGTTCGATATTTGCATAAAGACCCCGATGACATAGCAGCCACCGGAGGTACAAATTGGCAAAAATATTTACCTCCCAGATTTCAGAATATCATATTCTATCCGTCCTTGTGGACAAAAAAAGAAAAAGAGAATTGGGGAAAGTCATGGGTAATGAAAGAAGTATTTCAATTGGATTAAATGTTTTCTTAGTAAAAGAGGGAAATATTTTTTAATTTAGTAACAACTTTGCAACGCTAGCACTAAACCTTGGTTTAGGAAACTCGACTGCTTTTTGAAATGAATAAATAAACTAGCGATGTCTTCGCAAAGACTAATTTTTGCTATTCTGTTGTCAATTACATCTATTTGGCTCCATGGTCAAAAAGCCAATCTGTCATTATATTATGATAAAGAAAAAACTACCTTAAAGGAAACCTATCAAGTAATCGATTCTGCATTAAACGGGCAATATGTCCAGTATTATAGGGATGGGAAAACTAAAGTTAAAGGTTTTTACCAAAGTAATATACCTTCAGGGATTTGGGAATATTTTCACGAGAACGGAAATACCAAAATGAGAGGTGAACTCCGCAAAAACAAGAGTTTTGGAATGTGGGAGTATTACTATGAAAATGGTAATAAAAGTATGGAGGGTTCTATTTTTGGTGGTAAAAGACAAGGAAATTGGAATTTCTACTACCCTGAAGGCCCCCGAAAAAGCCATGGGGAATTTGTTGACAATGAAAAATCAGGCAAGTGGTTAACCTACTTTCCTACTGGAGAAATAAAAGCCGAAGCTGAGTATGAAAAAAACAAAGGAAAATATGTTGAGTTTTTCAAAACCGGTGAGCAAAAGGTTGAAGGGTTAATCCTCAATGGAAATAACCACGGGATGTGGATATTTTACTATCAGGATGGTCAGGTACAAGCTAACGGTGCCTATGAAAATGGTTTGAAAAATGGATTTTGGAGATATTTTTATGAAACCGGCCAGGTTTCAACGGAAGGTAATTATATAGATGACAAACAGGAGGGAGAATGGACTTACTATCATCAGAATGGAAAAACCAGTTCAAAAGGAAATCTTAAAGATGGCCAAAAGGATGGGTACTGGAGCTTGTTTGATGAAACCGGGATACTTGTTGGCGAAGGAGAGTTCTTAAAAGGGGAAGGCATTTATACTGAATACCATGGAAACGGGAAAATCAAAGCCACGGGAAAATTAATTGACGGAAAGAAATATGGAAAGTGGAGTTATTATTATAATTCCGGCGAATTAGAGGGAGAATCGATCTTTGAAGATGACAAAGGAAAATATGTTGGCTATTTTAAAGTTGGTGGTAAAAAGATGGCAGGAAAGATTGAGAATGACCAAAAGGTAGGCACCTGGGAGTTATTTAACAGAGATGGTTCGCTAGCAGGGTATTACAAACCAATTGACAATGAAGATCACCCCGAGTTTGAATTAAGGGAAAAATTGATACATGAACAAAAACCAGGTGAGATGAAAGTAAGAAGAATTCCCGCCTATCTTTTTAAAAAGAAAAAATTTCACCCCTTCACACCGAGGTTAAATGAGTTCAAAGGAATTATCTTCGCATACAACCCTTTCTCAACCTTTCTCGGAAACTTTCCTGTATCTGTAGAATGGTATGCTCAAGAAAGATTAGGTCACGAAATTCAGTTCAATATTATTCGGGATCCATTTTTTAGTAAAGATGAAAATATAGCACTGAATCAGAATTTCGAAAGAGGATATGCAATTGCGCTCAGGCAAAAATTCTACATGAGGAATAATGGTAGCGGAGCATTTTATTTTGCCCATGAAATACGGTATACTACTATTGAACATTCTGCAAATGTATTTGACCCTACCCTATTCAGCCAAATTGTTGTAAATGCTGACGAAACCAGATATGAATACTCCCTGATTGTTGGAAGAAGATATTTCAAACAATTTATCAGTAATGGGTTCACTTTGGATGTATTTGTAGGGGTAGGTACTGGATTTAGGGATTATGACCCACATTTTTCACAGCAATACGAATCAGTATTTGATGAAGTACGTACTGCAAAAGTTCCTTTCGCCTTCAGATTAGGAGTAAATATCGGATATATGTTCCGGTTAACCCGACGATAAAATTATCTTTGTGGGATGAAAAGAACATGCATAATAGGTGCTAGTCCCAACCCATCAAGATACTCCTATTCGGCTACCAAATTGCTAATGGATCACGGCCATGAAGTTATACCTGTTAGTATAAAAAAGGGAATGGTTGAGGGCCAAACTATTCTGGATATTAGGGACAAACCAAAAATTGATGACATAGATACCCTTACTCTTTACATAAATAGATATAACCAAGTTGAATGGCACGATTATCTTCTAGCATTAAAACCCAAACGAATTATTTTCAACCCCGGTGCTGAAAATCAGGAATTAAATAAATTGGCAAGGGCGAATGGCATAGAAACCCTGGAAGCATGTACTTTGGTGATGCTACACGCTGGGTTATATTAAATGCTAGTATCCTAAACTAAGCCCTCTGGATTCGAAAAGGCTTATCATTTCCTGGAACAACTGATCATCTTTCAGGTTTCTATCCAAAGGATTATTCTGCAGGAAGAACATTTTGAGGTTTTTAAGAGTAGTAATTTCATACGGAATAACCTCAATCTCATTGTATCCGATAATCAAATCCTCCAGGTTCTTTAGTTTCAATATTGAAGTAGGGAATTCAGGTAAATAATTATTGTTGAGGTGCAATATTTTTAGGTTTGTAAGGTCGGCTATGCTCTGTGGGATATTGCTCAGCCGGTTATGATGCAGGTATAGTTCTCTAAGATTGGGCAGCGAACCAAGATTATCAGGCAAAGAATAGATTTTGTTGAACGACAGGTAGAGGATCTTCAGTTTCTGCAGATTTACAATTTTTGGGGAAATAATCTCAAATTCATTGTGATAAAGGTCTGCAATTTTCAAATTGACCAGTGAATAGAATTCCTCGGGGATTGACTTTAGGCGATTTTGATAAATAGAGAAAGATTCAAGTTTCTCCAACTGTTCAATTTCCTTGGGTATCTCGGTAATGTTATTCACTGATACCTGTAGTTCCCTAAGATTGGTCAGGTCAAACAAATTATAAGTCAAATAATCGATACCGCATTTATTCATCCTCAATTTCTCCAATTGCTTCAACTTAAAAAGCTTTTGATTTTCCAGTATCAGGCAATTCTCACTTATCGACAAAGTTTTAAGGGATTTATTCTTGCGCACACGTAATGGTATTGTTTCGAAATTGTTTTTATCAAGATCAATTTCCACTAAAGCCTTAAACTTCCAGATTCTTTTCGGAATTTTTTCCAGCTGGTTATCATTGAGGATCAGGATTTTAACATGGTGATTTTTCTTTAGTTTTAATTTCGATGAATTCAAATGATTGGCACTGAGATTGATCTTCTTAAGGCTGTCCAAATTATCCAACCATTTTGGTAACACATCAATCTGGTTGTTTGATAAATTTAGGTATTCGAGTTTTTTATACCCGGCAATAAACTCCGGGACTTCTGTTAGCCCGGCATAGGAAAGGTTTAATTTA
>CBDVAV010000130.1:0-9177 GCA_965372055.1 uncultured bacterium
AGGGGCCTTTTGTCCTTCATAAATTCTGAATATGGATGACCATGACTCTTTATCAAGGCCTTTGTCATCAGCTTTCTTGAGAATGTATGGATCTAGCCCGGTTACGAAAACAACAAACTCAGTATCGGTTCCTTTTAAGAAACCAATACCGGGCTTAAACTGTGCCGACAGCATTATATTAGATAGTAATAATGCAATTACTATTATAATCCTGCCTGGCATCAACGCCATAGTTATTACAGCCTACTGGTTTTTATTGATCGAAGGTCCAAATCCCCGTTGCCCAATCGCTGGATCACCACCACGGATTCATCATTCAAATTATCTATTTGCTGGATATATACTTCAGCAATTGATAAATACTCAATCCCATCTGTTCCATGGCTTTCCGCCAATGGCTCGGTGAGCCCAATTTTTTGTGCAATAATATCTTCAGGAGTGATTCTCATCAATGCCCTTTTTGAATTGGCAATCAAAATATATGGTTTGCCATTTTTATTATAGGAAATGATGTCAAGGGGATTATTTCGATTCCCCAGTTCGGCAACGGTTTTACCTTTCACGTGCTGACCATCTTTTAATTGATCAACTGGAAAGGTAACCAAGGGAGTACAAGTATAACTTGCCAATATTTGGGACTGGCCTTCCAATTCGATGGGAAGGAATGTCCTGATTGGGGCCTGGGTTTCATATCTCCCATGAGATGCATGCCATATCTCTAAAGTAGCAAATTGCTGATCTTCCTTAAAAGGGAAGGGGATTGATCGGAATGCTGAAGCAAACTCTTCATTGGATAGTCCAGCAACATAAACAGCCCCGTTGCTATATGCCATGTCGGTTATTGCCAGTGGCCTTAATTTTCTGCCCCTTCTTTCTGCCTCAGCCGATACCGGGTTATTCAATGATATCATTGAAAAGGAGGCATCATCAAGTGAAACAACTTCCAGGTTTCCTGAAACTAGCCTCAGCAATACAGGGGTGTCGTTTCTTCCTACAGAAAAATAAATGTTTTGTGATATGGGACTAACGGCCATATCATAGATAATAATATCCTCAATTGAAGCTCCCAGTAAAGCGGCAATTTTCTTATCCAGGTTTTTCACTGATACCTCTTCATTGCTTGCTTTGGCTACTTTATCTTCAGTATCCAACGCATAGATAGTAGCATTCATAGGGTCACCTATGAATAGAATGCCTTCAGGCCCGAATGTGATCGAACTGATGGAACTTAAGCTTAAACTTCCTCTTGTGAAGTTAGCAGTCAAGTCATTATCAACGTGTGCGTACATTAACAATGTAGACACGGTTAGGGACAATACAAGTATAACTCTTTTCATTATTCTTTTGGTTTTGGGTATAATTTATTGAATTATAAGTTCTTAGTCAAATGCTTTTTTATGGGCAAAGCATATTTTAATGTCAGTTGGAACAAATAAATGCCATTAGTGATGAAACCAGAATTTAACGGCAATAGTTCCTGATCAACTCTTGCGATTCTTCCATTCCCAATTGGACTGATTTTGTCCAATCGCTGCAAGCCCTGTCCTTGCGGTTCTGATCAAGGAAACTCAATCCCCTATAATGATATGAAGCGGCTCTGTCTGGTCGGAAAAAGACCGCCCAATTAAAATCCTTAAGTGCTTCTTCGTGGTCACCAAGCATTTGGTTTGTCAGCCCACTATTGATGTAAACATCATAATAAGAATCAGGCATATTTCTTGGATTGGCCACTATTTCATAAGCCTTCCCATAAGTAATTTCCAAGATTTGCTTTATTTTACCCTTTGCGCTAGCAAGGTATTGCAAGGCTTTATCAGGTTGGTCTAGTACTTCCCTGTATAATATGGCCAACTCAACTTTTAGCTCAATATTTTGATAATCTGTGATTAGCATGAATTCCAATACTTTGGCCGCTTCTTGGTAATTACCCATCCCTTGGTAGGATTTAGCGATATAATATTGAGTATTGAAATTATTGTAAGCTTGAAATTCATCAACGATCTTAAAATTATTTAAGGCGTTTTGATACTCCCTGTTTCTAAGTTGATTTTCAGCCACGTATTCCACTGTCTTTACCATTTCTCCCCGCTGATGCCTTAGTTGATATTCACCAGGAAACTCCTTTATCAGATGGACAATTGAGTCCAGCGATGGTTTATACATTCCATTATCAAATAATATCATGGCTTGTTCGTACTTTTCCTTCATTATCTGGGCTTTTCGCTCTTTCCCAATTGCAACTTGTCGATTATAAAATGCCTGGAATGCAAGGACAAAAATTGCTACCACGAATACAAAGGAGAATGCCAGGATTTGGTGTTTGAAATATTTCCATCCAAACTCATATTTACCATACGGGTTAGGCCTTGATCTAAATTGTCTAAAAACGGGCCTGGCGTATCCTTTTGTTGGATTTGAATACTTATAATGTGGTTGGCTTGAAACAGAGCTCCTATCTGAATATTGAAAGATAAGATCATACTTGGCTTTTTTTTCTGGATTTGATAATGTTTGATAAGCCTCATTGACCTGCTTGAATTTTTCTTCTGCAAAAGTATTACCCGGGTTTCTGTCAGGGTGGTAGGTCAAGGCCAACCTCTTAAATGCCTCTTTTATCCTGGTTCTACTTGCAGATTGCGGTATACCCAATATCTGGTAATAGTCTACCATAGTATAAACTTACAATTAATGATTATTTTATAAAAATGATCATTAAGAAATTACCGTTGGTTAATTATTTACACGTTTGCCTTTTTTTTAAGTTTCAGATAAAAATACCCTGCCACCAAAATGAATATCAATGCAAATAATTGTGAGTGGGATACTGAATCCTCAAAGATGTAGCCCCTGTTCTGATCTCCACGATATATTTCAATTATCGCCCTGCCTATACTATAAAGAATTAAATAACTGATAAATACCTGCCCGTGGAATTGCTTTTTCTGCTTAAGTAGAAAAGAGAAGGAAGTAACCAAAAAGATCATTGAGAAACTATATAGCTGTGTGGGATGGAGGGGTGTGTTCAAAGGACTCGCCAGGCAAACAGGATCAGAAAAGATTACTGCCAATGGCCCTTCCCAAGGAATTCCGTGGCAGCATCCTGCCATAAAACAGCCTATTCTGCCAAACATATGTACAATACCGGTGGTAATCGCCATAATGTCCAACATCTCCAAAGTGGGGATCTTATGCTTCCTGAAAAACCATAGCATGACTGGAATACATAGCCCTAATGACCCATAAAACACAAACCCCCTAGTGCCAAATAATTCCGTTGGGTTCTCCAGAAAGTAAGCAGGTGATTCAAAAAAATAGAGGATTTTGCCACCAACAACTCCAGAAACAAGCAGCAGTAACAACAAACTATTAGATACATCGAGCGATGTTCCAAAAGTTTTCTTGCCTTGCCAGGCCATGTAGGAAAATCCAAGGATAGCCCCTAAAAAAATGAAGAATCCATAAGTATAAATGGTTAAAATAGCAGGGAGAATTCCTTGCAGGAATGAAGGGATATGTATTTCAAATAATATTGGATGCATGGCTGCAAATTAAACCATTGGATAAAATAATATAGAAAATATCATTTCATTTCTTAAATTCACGCCTTCAATAACCTAAAATTACCAATGAAATCTTCTTATCTATTAGTATTTGTGTACCTGATATTGGCATGTTCCCCTCAGGAGTCAGAAATAGAACCAACCAATAGCGGTTTTGTTACTCTTCTGGGCAATGATACCCTTGCAATCGAGAAGTTTGGACTTGTTGATGGGATTTTTCATGCTGAAGTAGTATTGAGGTCACCCAGGACTTCCCTTAGGTCTTATGATCTGATTGTAAATTCTGGGATTCTGGTGAGTATGGAGGTGAACAGTTATGATCCATCCCTTGGTTTATCCAGTGAAATTATCGGTTATCAGAAGCTGCATCTTGAAGGGGATAGCCTGATTAGAGAGGTTAAAAATGACAGGGGAACAAGCTTTCAAAAGGCATATACCGATGGGGATATTCTACCATTTATTGATATGGTACACTGGCCTTTTGAATTGGTGATGTCGAAGGCTTATAATTCTGGACAGGATAGTATCAGGCAAATGTTGTTGGCTGGCAGTAGGGCCAGGCCATTTATTATTACTAATCTAGGGGAAGGGAATATGACTTTGCGACATCCCACCCGTGGAGTGATGAAGATAAAAGTAGATGAGGATGGCAAGCTTACAGAATTGGATGCCGGTGCAACCACCAGAAAACTAATTGTAACAAGAACCGGAGAGCTTGATATAGAGTCTTTTGCACGCGAATACGCCGAGATTGAAAAATCCGGTAAAGTATTTGGTGCCTTATCAGGTAGAGGGGGTTCCGAGATAATAATAGGTGAGGATACAATTTCTGTAGATTTTGGAAGGCCTTCAAAGAGGGGAAGGGACATTTTTGGCAGCCTGGTTAAATATGGGGAACTATGGAGAACCGGGGCAAACAGGGCTACTCATTTCAGGACTGGCAAGGCAATCAAAATTGGGGAGATAGAAATTCCAGCTGGGGAATATACACTTTATTCTATTCCCGAGGATGAAGGGGGAACATTGATCATCAATACCCAGACCGGGCAGGGTGGCACTACCTATAACCAAGACAATGACCAAGTAAGAGTTCCTTTGCAAGTACGTGACTTGGATGAGGTAGTTGAATTATTTACCATAGTGTTAGAAGTAGATGGTTCTACAGGAGAATTAAAATTGCAATGGGACCAGAAGGAGTATTACGTTCAATTTGAAATTATGGATTGATATGTATTTGGTATTTAGCACTTACTACTTACTGGCCCAAAACCCTAAACTTATTGCATATTCCCGATCACTTTCCCAAATACTTCAACTTTATTCCAATCGGTGAATTCAATTACTGTTTTGGGATTTGTTGGCCCATTGGTGATCAACATAATTAGCCGGATCATCAGCCGGTCCCAAAAAGAGTAACTTGGATAGTTGATTTTTCCTGCAAATACAGCCAACACTTTTGGTCGCCAAGATACTTGTTTAAGAAATTTTATTAAATATGGATTAGTATGAGGTTGGTTTTTCCCTGGTTTTCGTGCCACAACATTTACTGAGAAAAAGGCATTGGGTTTACTGTCAAGAATCCTCTCATATTTCTTGACAAATTCATGAACTGCTGGCCTGTGTTTACCGTAGCGGATACTTGCCCCCAACACGATCTTATCAAACCTGTCCATTTCTATATCTAGTCCATCGTTAATGGAAACTAATTCCACTTCATTGGTTTTGGTATCTTGCTGTTCGATTACATGTTGTAATCGTTGGCAAATCTCCCTTGTGTGGCCATCAGTGGTAGAGTATATTATGAGAATCCTAGACAAATTATCTGTGGATTAGTAATGGATTGCATGTGCAATTAACCAATATCATTTTACTACAAGGTAAGTCAATTTCACAACAGTCCTTTTTGTTTTCCTATTATTTGAATTATGTTTGAATACTTGTTCAATAGTGAAGGATCTCGGGAAAATACTAATTATTCAGACTGCATTTATTGGAGATGTAATTTTAGCTACGGCATTAATTGAGAAATTAAAATCACACTACCCTGAATCAAAACTTCACTTTCTTTTGCGCAAAGGAAATGAAGGCTTGTTAGCAAACCATCCACACCTGGAAAAGGTAATTGTCTTCCACAAAAATGAGGACAAGTATAAAAATCTGTTAATTATCATTAAGAAAGTAAGGAAGGAAAAGTATGATCTGGTGATTAATATTCAGCGTTTTTTTACCACGGGATTAATTACCACACTTTCAGGTGCCAGGCATACAATTGGCTTTAATAAAAACCCGCTGTCATTTCTATTCTCAAAAAAGATTGACCATTCTATTGATCCCACGATTGGGATGCATGAAATTGATAGGAACCAGGAGTTGATAAGCCATATTACAGATGCTGACCCGGCAAAACCAAAATTGTACCCAACATCAGAGCATCTCAAAAGAGTGGGATCTTATAAAAAATCCCCTTACATATGTATTGCGCCAGCTTCAGTCTGGTATACTAAACAATGGCCAAAAGAGAAATGGGTTTCATTATTGAATTTAATTCCTAGTGAACTGAATGTTTGGCTTATAGGAGGTAATGAGGATGGTGAATTATGCAATCAAATAATATCAAATACCAATAATAAAAAAGTCAAATCACTGTCTGGCTCATTGAATTTACTGGAATCTGCTGCTTTGATGAAAGACGCCGTGATAAACTTTGTAAATGATTCGGCACCAATGCATTTGGCTTCTGCGGTCAATGCACCTTTATGTGCTATCTATTGCTCAACTGTACCAGGATTCGGATTTGGGCCTCTTTCAGATATTTCGGAAATCATTCAGGTTGACGAGGGGTTAACCTGCCGTCCTTGCGGATTACATGGCCATCGGTCTTGTCCAGAATCTCATTTTAAATGTGCAAATGATATCAGTGAAGAAAAAATCCGGGATGTGGTGCTTAAGTATCTAAATACCCAATAGAAGTGCTTAAAAATCATCAGCTATACCTTCAATCTCTTTTTCCTTGCCTTCTTTGATTAAACTGTCCACCTCATATGAATGGTATTTTAAACGGATTTTTGATTTGCCATAGGAATGGTATTCCATGGTTAGCCTAGTTCCTTTCCAATGGTATTTATTATCTCTCATTGAGTAAGACCCCTTTCCATAGGTCTTTTCCAGTCCCTTGTAAAACTTGGGCTCTTTTTCAGCAGTGATGGTAATCTCATAAACGATTCCCCTGTACGCGATTACTTCCAATTTATGGATTTTTATACCGCCCACATCCTTATAAAAGCCCGATTTTGGCATAAATAATTCAGTATCAGGAACATCTTTTATCACGATTTTTTTCTTTAAACCTAACCCCGAATAAAGGGATACCTCAGAATTGAGCTTAATATCCTGGAATCCATTTTTTTCATCCAGTACCCGATTTTGTGAATATCCTACGGTATACAGGCCAATTGCTAAAATTAGAGTCCAATTCTTCATAAAAGTTAAAGTATATAGATTATGATGATATTTAATGACTTTTCTGGTGAAATATTGTGTTTAGCTCAATCAAATATACTGTAAATCAATTATTTATTGTACAATACCACTTCATTGACTTTGCCAAGGGCATCGAACCTTATACTCAATTTTGATGTATTGTTATTGCTATTTTCACAATCTGCACCACCTGAAATATAGTATATGAAGAATTTCTGTATTCTTTTCGATAATTCATGTTCGTCAGGCTTTCCAATTAGTTTAATCACTTGTGGTTGATCTAGGCTCATTATTTTATCTTTTTGATCCATTAAGCTTTTTATCTGATCAAATCTGGAACCATTGCAACCCCCTGTATCAGATTTCCAAAGCTCTGCATTGAAATCAGAGAGTTCGGGTAGGGGAGTACAATAGAAAGTCAGCGGGATTAAAAGAATTAAAATGTTACGTTTCATTACTGATCTGAGCTTTAAACATTAAGATTTTATAGGTCCACAAAAGTGATATTGAGATATACAAAATGATAGCAAATTTAACATGACGGGAAGGATATTCATAACTATTAAAGCAGGCCAAAGTAATTAAATAACCAGAAACTATAAAAGTGGATGGTTTATTTTATCAACACCTATTGTGATCTGCATTCTTGTAACATTTAATCTATTCTGGTACTTTTGAGTAAAAGTTCAGTTATGCAAAGGATAATAAATGATAATATGGAGAAAATAAGGACTTTGTGTATGAATCACAATGTTAAATCCCTATATGCATTTGGATCTGTGTGTACTGATAATTTCTCTGATGCAAGCGACATTGATCTATTAATTTCATTTAATCAGATGGATTATGGTGATTATGCGGACACCTATTTTGCAGTAGCTGATAAATTTGAAGAAATATTTCATAGAACTGTTGACTTAGTTACTGATAAATCCCTTTCAAACCCTTATTTCATTGATTCGATAAATCAAACAAAAACTCAATTATATGGACAGTGAAATTAAAAAGTATCTCTTTGATATAAACGAGTCAATTGATTCAATTGAAAACTACCTGGGGGAAACAAGGGATTTTAATGTCTATTCCGGTAATAAAATGCTTCGACGTGCAATTGAGAGAGAATTTGAGATTATTGGAGAAGCAATGAATAGAATCTTAAAAATAGATTTTGAAATAAAGATATCTAGTAGTAAACAGATTATTAGCATGAGAAACCGAGTAATACACGGATATGATAAAATTGATAATGAAATTATTTGGGGCATCATAGTTCGACATTTACCAACACTAAAAAAGGAGATTAAAGAATTACTGCATTAAATAAATAAACCAAGTTTCAGAACACCGTCATAGTCATCTTCGTTAACTGTATCCCTATTATACCGCTTTAACTCAAGAATTATAACAAAACCTGTAATAGGATCCATATATAGCATATCTTCATTTTTCTGGTGATATATTTGGTTAACAAACCTATTTTGTGTTAAAATGTACTTTTAGGATTAAATTGTGTTTAACAATAAGTTGGGTGCAAAAGCAACGAAACACAATACGCAATAGAAAATGAAAAAATATACAGACATATCATTACGTCACTTGGATTTCTCAGATAATTTCTTTGACCTTGTTCAAGCAGTATTAGAAGAAAATATCAAACAAGGAAACAGAACAGTAAGTATACAATCACCAACAAATAACCAGAAAGAACGTGAAGACGAATATCGACGTCAGACGAAATGGAGTTATAATCGAGTATTGATACCTGTTTTATTTAATTTCTTCCATGGAATTGAATTATTTCTAAAAGGGATTAAATATTTAAATAATGACCCTGCATTGCAATCAAGAAGAGTACCTAACCACAATTTGTCAGATCTATTGAATGATTTTAAGGATAAATACCCAGAAAAGATTTCATTAATTGTAATTTTGGATTTTTATATTTTTCCCGAAAACAAGTGTGAAATTTTATCAGATTTTTATAATACTAATGATATAACAGATTCGAGTGCATTTTTTGATGTGTTCAAATTTCCGAGTAATAAGAGTTTTAATAAACAGTATGATTTTAAAGATTTAAGAAGAAATGGGAAAAAAGGAATAGAGCTCTTTGAAAAAATAATTATGGATATTGACA
>CBDVAV010000131.1:0-9108 GCA_965372055.1 uncultured bacterium
CATAAAAAGTTGCCTCAGAAGTTTTAGTAAGATGAACACTCTTATAAGGTTGATTGGTTTTTATATATTTCAAAACCCTCTTACTTCTAGGGTTAACAAGTTTTACGGCTCCATTGATGGCTTTTTGGGAATTTTCGTCGATAAGGTTGAATATGAGATCATAATTTTTGCTATCAGCAACCTCAACAAAGGGTTTTTCCTCCGATGAATACTGTGTTTTCTCCTGGAAGTCTATCTGATTCCAATTCATTCCAAGAACCGATTTATACTGAATATCCTCCATTTTTCCCTTGTTCAAATTTCCATAATAAATCCAGGCATCAGGTATCCTATTTGATTTCACAGTATTAAGCCTGTCGAGAACCACTCCCTTATCATCACTTTTGAAATCAACAATGTAGTATAGTCCTCTATCTTGATTATAAACATACTCGGCATCGATGTTTTGCTTATTTACGTCTTTTATGAAACGGGTAGCATTTTCAAAGTTTGCAAATGCACCTATGATTAGGTAATTCGTTTCGGATGATACTGCAACAGTATCAGTGAAGCAACATCCTGCTGGCTTCGAGTAAAGATTAAATCCAGTTACTTGAAGAAACAAAAACAGGATCACTATAAAATATCTTGACTTTTTCATGGCTTTATGTTTTTGGTTTGATTTCATAAGCCAAAATTATCTACAGGTTTGAGCATCTCTTTGAGGGTTTCACCTAATTAAGAAAATTAGGTATAATCCCTAGTCCATATAAATATTCTGACAATTTATTAATTGCTGCCACAGGGGTACTTATTAGACATGATCAGGAATATAAACCAGACAATCCAATATAGACCTTCAATCATTCCCAAGAACAGCTGAGAAATTTTCAAGAAAGCTAATTCTTTGGTTTTTCTCCAACTAATAGTATTTGCAATGCCCCGGTTTTTGAACCCTTATACAATCTCCTAAGCATTTTGCCTAAAATAAAATCTAAGTTTTTCTCTAACATATGAGAATCCCTGCCTAGGGATATTTGTATAGAAATTAAAATTTATAAGCAGATGAAAATCTTAATCGCAAACGACAACCCAGTACACTTATTAGTTACAATGAGCCTAGTTCAAGAACTGGGGTTTGAATGTCGGGGAGCTGATAATGGAAAGGATGCTCAAAGAATGATGATGAACGAATACTTTGATTTAGTATTCCTGAAATTAAATCTACCGGATAAGGATGCCCATCAGATAATAAATGTGATCCGGTACTCGAATCAGTATTATTTAAAAAAACTTCCTGTTATCGTAATGTCAACCCAGGAGTTAAGCAACAAGGAACTCAGCATACTAGGGTTTAATGGAATCCTGAAAAAGTCACTGAATCACAATGAATTGAAAAACATATGCATGAAATATTGGAAGTGCAAATTAAATACGTTGGAAAAAGATGGTTCACCAATCTATGCTGTTAATCCAGAATCCACAAGAAATATTAGCAGCTTGGCCAAGCTGGCTGTTAGTTGAATGACCTAGACAAATAGTATTAAAATGAAAATAGCCATAGTTTTAAATACATCCTGGAACATATTTAATTTCAGAAGGGGTTTGATAAAAACGCTTTTGGAAAAAGGGCACCAAGTTTACACTATTGCTCCACGTGATGAGTATAGTAACAAATTGATAAGATTAGGGTGTCAATTTATTGATTTGAAAATGACCAGCAAGGGAATCAATCCCATGAAAGATATTGCCTTGGTTTTTGAATTGCTAAATACCTATCGAAAGATAAAACCTGACATAATTTTGCATTTCACCATCAAACCAAATATTTACGGGACTATAGCTGCAAGCCTTTTACGGATACCTGTAATTAATAATATATGCGGGCTTGGCACTTCTTTTATGTGCAAGAAATCAATTTCAAAAATTGTGATGCTATTGTACCGCTTTTCATTTCAATTTGCCCATAAAATCTTTTTCCAAAATGAATACGATCAGCGCATCTTTATAAAGTATAAAATAATAAAGGCCTCTCAATCCGGCCTTTTGGCGGGCTCTGGGATAAACCTTGAAGAATTCAAACCCTTACCGAAAACATCTGGAAAGGGATTTACATTTTTGATGATCTCCAGGTTGTTATACGACAAAGGAGTAGTGGAGTATATAGATGCAATAAAAATTCTAAATAGAAGTGGAATCACTGCACGGTTCCAATTAATGGGATCTGCAGATCCTGAGCATAGCAGGGGTATTCCAATTGAGAAAATAGAGGAGTGGATAAACAGTGATATAGTAGAATATCTAGGTGCTACTCATATTGTTCAAAACTACATTAGAGATGCAGATTGCGTTGTATTGCCTTCGTATCGTGAAGGAACCCCCAAGGCATTGTTGGAAGCAGCAAGTATGGCTAAACCAATAGTCACAACCAATGTACCCGGATGCAATACTGTAGTTGAAAATGGCATTAATGGTATTTTATGCCGTTCCAAAGATTCCAAGGATCTAGCTGAAAAAATGAAGGAGTTATATTTATTGGATTCCCGGAAGCTCTCTAAAATGGGGCAAAACAGTCGCATAAAAGTCAAGGCAATATTTAATGAGCAACTGGTTATAGACAAGTATCTTCAAGCCATTTCAGAAATAAAACTTACAAAAGGTTAATTACAATACCGTAATACCATCATGCATTAAGGCGAAAATCCTAATGAACTTGAATTGACTTATTATATGGAACGTGCTCTTAGGTAATTCACCTATTTATTGAACATGAGTATTACCCTCATAAAACCATAGGCCACCCCACCTACCTTAGCCTAACAATTAAATAATAAGATGATGATTACCAAGATAGTTAAACACGCAATATGCTTAAGCATTCTTTTTTCTGGTTCGCTAAAAGCACAACAACTGAAAGTTGAAAATTTCAAAGACTATGATCTGCCTGGTATTGGTATTGTTCTTTCCAGGGATACTACTTTTGGTCAGTTCAAGTATGAATTTGTACGACAGGATTCCGCAACCCGTGGATATGTCGGAGTGGCTGCAACAAAAGGTATAGATGGTTATCTTCAAGTTGGGGGGTATACAGACCTCAATCAATTTAAGATCAAAAATAAATTCGGTAGCCCTTATTCATTTTCCGGTTTTATGGGTTCAATGCTATATGGTGGTGAGCCCTGTAATATTTCTGTTGTGGGATATGAGAATAATGTGCAAGTTACTGATGCAATCCCGATCATGGTAGAAAATCCCAATCCAGTTTTTTATCCTTTTTTCAACCTTCCTGGATTTGACCAAATAGATGAAGTTAGGTTTAGCAATGATCAAAAAGTTGAATTCAGGATAGAACATTGGTCATACTCAATTGAATGTGACTCTGTTTTTTCTGATGCCGGAGAGGATTTTGAAATTTGCACTCCGCATACAGCATTAACTGCAACGGTACCTGAGGATGGTATCGGCGAGTGGACCGTATTAAAAGGTTCTGCTTCCATAGCTGATGTGAACAGCCCAGGTACTTCGATATTTAATCTTGATGTTGGAGAAAATATCTTCCAGTGGGAAGTCTCTAATTCGTGCAGTTCTGCTGCTACAATTGTGAAAGTATTCCGTACAGCTCCTCCGGTACAAGCTTCCGCAGGTGGTGATATAAATACATGTCACAACAATGTGAGTTTGGATGCAAATTATGCTGCTGATGGCGAAGGAATTTGGATAATTATTTCAGGATCGGGAATTATTGCAGACCAGCATGACCCAAAGTCTGATGTATCAGGGTTTTCCCCGGGATTAAATACATTAATTTGGACCATTCAGCACGGATGCTCCATCACAAGCGATACAGTTTATATTAATTATGAAGAGGCAACTGTAGATGCAGGGGATGTCCAAAACGTAAATATCGGCCAAAATGTAATGATCGGCCCCAATAATATCGATAAGGATGGTCAGTATCATTGGACACCAGAACTGGGATTGGACAATGCAAACATGCCAAATCCATTGGCAAACCCTTCTGACACTACACTTTATACATTGACATACATGAACCATGATGGGTGCGTTGCTAAAGATTCGATGTTGGTTTATCCAGAAAATTCAAGTGTTGAAACTGACAATCATGCCGATTATTTTGAAAAAGCTGTTTTTGAAATCCCTACAGGTTTTTCTCCAAACGGAGATGGTATAAATGACAGTTGGGAAATCAAGGGGATAGATGATTACCCCAAGAACCTGATAAGGATTTTTAACAGGTGGGGTTCATTAGTATATGAACAAGAAAATTACAGTGACAATAATTCATTTACTGGGATTGCCAACAAAAATTCTTCACTGGGATTCTCAGAATTACCTGCTGGAACTTATTTCTATCAGGCCTATTTTAAAGGTGGCCTCAATAACCAAAAAAGCCTTACCGGATATTTGATATTGAATAGATAGTATAATTCATAAATAATTGACTGCAAAAAATAGATAAAACATAAAACCCATACTAAGATGAAACGCACAATAACGCTAATTATATCAATCGCAAGCCTGGGGATGGCCTATTCACAAGATCATCCGGTTTTTAGCCAGCACTCAAATTACAAGCTAATGACAAATCCTGCTTACACTGGCAAAGAGGAGACACTTAATATTGCAGGCTTGTTCCGCAACCAATGGACAAATATCGATGGGGCTCCTGAAACCATGGTTTTTTCAATAGATGGTAAAGTTAAGGGAGAAAAATCAGGTCTGGGGTTGATAATTGTTAATGATAAAATTGGCATAACATCCAGAACAGATGTTCGATTTTCATACGGTTATCATTTAAGAAAAACCTACTCGGAATATGGGAAATATAAGCAACTAAGTTTTGGAATGCAGGGTGGGGTATCTTTTTACCAGGAAAAGCTGACCGAACTCGGAATTACTAATGATCCTGCCTTCCAAAGTAATATTCATGAAACGGTATTTGTATTTGGAGCAGGGTTAGTATATGAAACAAATAACTATTTTGTTTCAATATCCATACCTCAACTCGCCAGCCGATATGATTTTGTGAGTACTAGCAAAATATTAGATAATGAAGTTCCAGTTATGTTGGCTGCCGGGTACAAATTTGAATTGAACCATCAAGTGGAAGTCAAACCTCAGGTGATGCTGAATAAAAAAGCTGGCTCAAAGGCTGGTTTTGATGTTAGCTCAGGATTTAGATTTCAGGATAAAATAGAATTGGGCATAGGGTACCGCTCTACCCAATCTGCTAATATTGCATTGTCATTTAATCTAAAACAATGGTTGGAGTTTGGATATGTTTACGATACTCCTATAAACACTTCCAGTTCCTTAAAAATGGGGTCTCATGAAATATCATTTAAATATAAAATAGCTCCAAAGAGATTAAAATCAACCCCGACAGGCCTTTAGGCACTGGCATAGTTAAATTTAAATATGAAAGTCATTAACAAGAGTTGTAACTGGAAAAAATGGTATTGGTTACTGATTTCAATCTTCTTTGGCACATAGGGTTTCTAATCACTGATAATTGTTCAGTATCTCCCAAAATCACTGCTGCCACCCCTGAGTGAAATTTTTAAATTCAATTTCTCATTTCATCCACATTGGAACTGCTCATAGGTAATAAACCTAATCTTCCAAAATACGCATTTGGATAATCTATAGATCAGTATTCATCCTCTCCTTTGTATATGTTAATTAACCCAACAAAAATCAATATCATGAAAAAAATGAAAACGAAATATTTACTGACAATTTGTGTCATTTTGGTAACTCAGCTAGTAGCAACTGCTCAGGTTAAAATTGGAGATAATCCAACTACCATAAATAGTAGCTCACTGCTGGAAATGGAAAGTAGCAATAAGGGGTTATTAATCCCTCGGATGACAACCGCACAAAGAGACGCCATTGCCAGCCCTGCCACGGGCCTGGAAATTTACAATACTTCTACAGGGCTCTTCAACTATTACGATGGAAGTGTTTGGGTAGCAATTGAGACTGAAGTGCGTGATAATTATATTCTGGTAAAAAGTGTTGCTGACTTTCCTACAGCCGCTGGTGGAATAATCACCCTCGATGCCGATGTTCTATACGAAATCAACGGCTCTATAGTGATTTCTGACATGATTGATTTAAACGGCGCCATAGTGGCTGGGCAAGATGGTTTTGGAGACCAATTGATTTATGTAGGCTCCAGCGAATTATTTACAGGATCCAAAGGTGGGACAGTTAGAAACTTATTCCTAATGGCATCAACTGCCGGTGCACAAGTTTTTAATTTATCAGACGTAGGGCAAACTCAGTCAATCTTAATCAAGGACAATATTTTCTATGGCTGTAAAAAGGCAGGTACTATCGAAGGGTATCAAAATGCATATTTCTATTCAAATGGCTATTCACTTAACGATGACGGTTGGACCCTTGATGGCATTGGACACTTACTGATGAACAACCAATTTTACTTTATGGACAATAAAGGAACCATGGTCAACTTAGTGGACAACAGTACCTTTAAATTCATTCAGATATTTGGCGGGATGTTTCATACATCTTCTATGAATTCATCTACTGGTCTGGATTTTGGAACTGGTGTAACAGTAACTTATGGTGGTCACCTGGAAACTAATTTTCATGGTGATGGAACCCTAACCACCGGAACTCCTGGAAAGGAATGGGAAATTAATTCCATTGGTATCGATACACAATCAGATAATGTAGCCACAGGGGATTTTTACGTGACCACAAGTGCTACCACCGCTATTTCAGCGGTAAACACACCGGTAAAAATAGCCGGCACAACCACGGCAGTAAATTTATTCAGGGTAACAGCACCCACCGACAATAGATTGACCTACACAGGCACTAAAACAAGAGCATTTAAGTTTACTTGTTCCCTATCGTTGACCGCAGCGGCCAACAACAAAACATTTAATTTTTACCTGGCAAAAAATGGTTCGGTTCTGCCTGAATCAAAACAAGTTACAAAAATAGCCTCTGGATCTGATGTAAGAGGGTTGTCTCTTTCGGGGATTGTTGAACTATCTATCAACGATTACATCGAAGTGTGGATAGAAAATACCACTGACAACACTAATGTTACAGTAGAGGCATTGAACCTGGCAATTTTATAAACGAGTTTGTTTGATCTTAGAGAGAATTAAAACTTCAAACTATTTTAACAATGAAAGTCATGAAATATTCAGTAATCTTCCTTAGCATTATTTTACTTCTTGGAGATAATTTGAATGCACAAGATCAACTCACCAATAAAGGTAACCTCCAGATACATCCTGGTACAACAGTTTCCTTTTTAGGGGATTTTGTTAACGATGGAACATTTACTGCAGTCAGTAGTACAGTTACATTCAATGGATCATCAGCGCAATCTATCGGCGGTACAACAACCTCAACTTTCTCTAATATTGAAATCGATAATTCAATCGGTGTAGTTCTCGATAGAGACGTCAATATAGATAATGATTTGACTATTACCAGTGGCTATTTCGATATCAATACAAGTAATTACCAAATTAATTTAGGTGGTAATTTTATCAATAATGGTAATTTTATTGCCCAAAGTGGCAAGATCGTGTTTAACGGAACCACTACACAACAAGTATTGGGTTCTGCAACAACAACGTTCAATAATATTTATCTTACCAATACGGCAACCACAGGTTTACAAATTGAGTCAAATGCAAACTTGGAAGGTAAATTGACCCTTAGCGACAATACTACTTTTGATGCCGATGGCTCTGGAACGGGGATCTTTACTTTGGTATCAAATGCAAGTGAAGATTCAAAAATTGAGACTTTGCCGGCCGGGGCATCAATAATGGGAAATCTTGTTTTTGAAAAGTACTTTGCCGGAACAGGTTTTAAGTTTTGGCACCATATTTCCAGTGCAGTGCTTGATGCCACTATAGCTGATTTACAAGTTGAAATACCAATATCAGGATCATTTACTGGTACAGATAATGGAACTAACGGTATACCTTCCGGAGCCTATCCATCACTCTATTATTATAATAATGGTGCTGGGCTGCCAAGTGCTACACTAGATGATCGTTGGGTCAAGTATCCTGCCAGCTCAAATACTGAATTACTTACTTCTTCCAGTACCGAGGCCAGGGGTTATACCATATGGATGAGGGATACTGGTTCTGTTACCTATGATCTGACTGGCACTGTCAATCAAGGAAATATTGATTTTGCACCAACAGGCGATAACGAAGGTTGGAATTTATTGGGCAATCCATACCCTTCAGATATAGATTGGGATGCCGTTACAGGATGGATTAAAACAGATATTCAAGGGAATGCCATTCATGTTTGGACAGGAACACAATATTTAACATGGAATGGCACCACTGGTAGCCTGGGCAATGGTTTAATAGCAAAGGGTCAAGCTTTTTGGATTGAAGCCGCGGAATCTACTATTGGATTAACCGCCACAGAAGCAGTTAAAACCAATTCCGTTGCAACAACCTACCGAACATTCCAGGAAGAGAACCCTCCCATAATTGAATTAAGTGTTTCTGCCAGTGGTTATAATGACCGTACATATATTCAATTTAATGATTCGTCAGTTTTTGAATTTGACAGAAGCGATGCAAGCAAAATGAAAAGCCCGATTTTTAATTTAAGCACCATGTCGTCAGATTCAGTAGAACTAAGTATAAATTTAATTAGTGGCAATCAGTGCACTTTTGATGTGCCGGTTATACTATCAAACACATGGAATGATAACTATTCTTTCTCATGGAAAATAAGCCCTGAACTTTTCGACTTATACACAATTGAATTAGAAGATCATTTCACTGGTGATTTTTACAATATAAATAACGAGGATGGTTTCAATTTCGAGATTAGTGATGATACTGCAAGTACTAATGATGATCGCTTTATGTTACATTTTGAGACCACTCCTATTGATGTTATTGCTCTTGAGTCAAGTCAAAAATGCGATGATAAAATCAATGCCACTATCACACTTTCAGAAAGTCAATTTGGAGTGGAATATTCGCTTTGGATAGACAACCAAGCGGTGGAAACAATGACCGGATATGGAGAGATGTTATTATTTGAACTGGATAGCACACAATTGACCCCCGGTATGAATTC
>CBDVAV010000132.1:0-9096 GCA_965372055.1 uncultured bacterium
TGCCAGATAATATTCTCAATATGATCTTATGCGTTGTGGAAATTCACTGGGAATAGTTAACCTTCTCGTGGTATCTGTGGTAATGGCTTCAAAAAATCCTAATACTGCTACTTCTGGATCATCAATATTATAGATATTGCCTGGCACCGGAGAGGGGGGGGCATCGAATATAGACCCGGCCCGGTTTGCAGTTTTGTCCAACTTTTCCCAATAATTCATAGCACTGGAACTTATAGTAGAACGGATCACGTTGAAATAGTGCCTTTCCGCGAAAGAGTGATCAAGTTCACTGGTATGTAATAGAAAATCCTCAAGGATCCCAGAAGAAAATTTGCTGCCGTCAAAAAGCGGAATCCTTTGCAATCCCGGTAACTCGGATATATAACATGGCATATAACGGTCGCCTGGGGGTGTTATCGAATAGTTTTTCTCAAGATGCCATCTTAAGAATACAGGGTTTGCAGTTTCTGGAATTTGAGAGTTTATCGATACATTGATAACATCTCTGGGTGTAAGGGTCCCGACATCGCTTATGAAATCCTTTTTGCCGAATTCTAAAATTATAGAATCAGTAATTTCAATTGCCTGAGGCATGCTCTCCGGCACCGACCTGAATTTTGAGCCATTGGACAAGGTGATCTCGATAAAATATTCAACGCCAGGAATTCCTTTTACAATATTCCCTGGCAACAAGTAGTTCCCCGGCCCGGTTTCAAAATAATCCTCTTGGCTGCCCAGGTTGTCAAATATGGTGACTTGCCCCCCTTCAACAGGTGTGGTTATATTGTCTGATGTGGTATTTATACCGTTGGTTATTCCTAATTTAAGTAAATGAGGCCCAGAAGAATTATTTATCCTTCCATCCACTACCAATAACCTGGTTGCACCTTTGCTTTCGAAGTCAATTTGGTCCACACACCCTGAGAGCAAAGCACTTAATGCAGTGCCAATGGCAAATGTCTTAAAATATGTAATTGCAAATTTTATAGTCATTCTTAAAACTAAAAACATAAATTAAAGCAGTTACAACAGTTCCAATTTACAGATAATCTTGGAGCTTTTGTGTAAAACTATTCCCGAAAGTTGTGTGTGGGATAGTCTTAGGGGAGTGGTTACTTAGAATTTCTGAACGAGTTTGCGGGTTGTATAATTTTTGTACCTTACAGTACCATGAACACTGAAATCAACTATTACTTCTGCTTTAATTCCATCAGACAATTATTGAGATGCGCTTAGCATATATTATATTTTCAGGTGCAATTTTCGCTCTGGGATGTGAATCGGACACTCCAATTGTGCAACAACCGCCCTCTGATCCAGAAATATTGATAGCCCACAATAAGTGGAGGTCCTGGGTTGGAGTGGCCGATTTGGAATGGTCAGAAGATCTGGCTAAAAAAGCCATGGCACTTGTTGACGGCAGTTCCTGTGAATGGACCATTAATAGTGAAGGTTTAGGTCAAAATTTTATAAGTTCAGGAACATCTGCGACCCAGGAAGATTTAGTTGACTCTTGGGCCCGTGGTTTCCAATACTATATTTACGACCTCGATTCGTGTACATTTCCACTTCTCGGTGGACATCCAGATGATTTTTGTAATAGTTATAAGCAAGTTGTATGGGGCAATTCTACTTTTCTTGGCTGTGCCAGTGCCTCCTGTTTAGATGTTGGTAGGTCAGTGTGGGTTTGCCTCTATGACCCACCAGGTAATATTCCTGGAGAAAAGCCTTATTAAAATTATTCCTATCCAGATCTGTAATTCATTTATGGCCAATAAGAAGGCCTTACTAAACTGCTCCCAGGTAAACTGAGACAACCGAAGCACCTGGCCAGATCAAAATCGCAAAATTTTGTAATGATTATTGGTAAATCGCTAGGTATAGTAAACCTTCTCGTAGTATCTGTAACAATGGCTTCAAAAAATCCTAATACCTTCACCATCGGGTCATCAATATTATAAATATTCCCTTGTACTGGAGCAGGAGGCGAATCAAATATTGAACCCACCCGGTTTGCAGTTTTATCCAACTTTTCCCAATAATCCATGGCGTTAGAGTTTAGGGTAGATCGGATCACGTTGAAATAGTGTCTTTCCCCAAATGTGTGGTCAAGTTCCCTGGAATATAATAGTAAATCATCGAAGTCACCAGAGGAAAATTCACTGCCGTCAAAAAGTGGAATCCTTTTCAATACTGGCAACTCGGTTATATAACAAGGGATAATACGATTGATGGTTGGTGGTGTTATTGAATAGTTTTCCTCAACATGCCATCTTAAGAATACTGGATTGGCAGTTTCCGGTATCCGGGAGTTTATCGATACATTGATAACATCTCTGGGAGTAAGGTTCCCGGCATCGCTTATGAAATCCTTTTTGTCGAATTCTAAAATTATAGAATCAGTAATTTCAATTTCCTGGGGCATTGTATCCGGCACTGATCTGAATTTTGAGCCATTGGATAAAGTAATCTCGATGAAATATTCCACCCCGGGGATTCCTTTTACAACATCTCCTGGCAACAAGTAATTTCCCGGCTCGGTTTCAAAATAATCTTCCTGGTTACCACGGTTGTCAAATATGGTGATATCCGCCCCTTCAACAGGCGCCGTTATTTTGTCAGGGGTGGTATTTAT
The DNA here is from genome assembly GCA_965372055.1 of uncultured bacterium. GTDB lineage: Bacteria > Bacteroidota > Bacteroidia > Cytophagales > Cyclobacteriaceae > CBDVAV01. Next base: position 2,636 of record CBDVAV010000132.1, read on the forward strand.
TTCAGTAGTTATTCCTAATTCAAGTGAATGAGGACCGTCAGAATTTGTAATCCTTCCATCCACTACCATTAACCTGGTTGCACTTTTGCTTTCAAAGTCAATTTGGTCGACACACCCTAAGAGCAAAGTAGTTATTGCAGTACCAAGAGCAAATGTTTTAAAAAATGTTATTTCAACTTTTATAATCAATCTTAATACTAAATAATAGGTTAAAGCTAATACAGTAGCTCCAATTTATAGATATTCCAGGAGCTTTGTATAACCATTACCTAAAATTGTGTGTGGGATAGTCTTAGGGGAGGGGCTAACGATAACTTCTGAACGAGTTTACAAGTTGTATAGTTTTTGTAACTTACAATACAATCAATAATAAAATTTATTTAATCAAACAATTATTGAGATGCGCTTGGCTCATATGATATTTTTGATTTCACTCTTCGTACTGGGTTGTGATTCGGACACACCAATTGTAATGCAACCTCCCCCTGATCCACAAATGCTAATCGCCCACAATAAGTGGAGGTCCCGTGTTGGAGTGGCCGATCTTGAATGGTCAGAAGATTTGGCTAAAAAAGCCATGGCACTTGTTGACGGCAATTCCTGCAACATCACCATTAATTCCGAAGGACTGGGTCAAAATAATGTTGGTTCAGCAGCATTTGATACACCGGAGAGTATAGTTGACACTTGGGCCGGTGGTTTCCAATACTATATTTATGATCTCGATTCCTGTACATTCCCCCCCCTGGGTGGAACTCCTGTTAATTATTGTGACAGTTATAAGCAGATCATATGGGCAAATTCTACTTCTCTGGGCTGTGCCGTTGCCCAGTGCATTTTACAGGAGCGGTCAGTTTGGGTCTGCCTCTATGACCCGCCTGGTAATATACCTGGAGAAAAGCCTTATTGAACTTATTTGAACTCATGGGAGTACTTTATGAATTGAATTCGATCATATCGGGATCGGAATAATTCATTTATGGCCAATAAGAAGGCCTTGTTAAACTGCTGTTGGGTAACAGAAGGCAATTAAAGCAAAAGTCTTGATATGTGTTTAACCTACGATTACTTTCAAATTTGCAAGATCTTATAAAGATTGGTATATCGTAACTAATGGTAAACCTTCTTGTGGTGTCTATATTAATGGCCTCAAAAAAGCCTAAAACACTCACCGCTGGGTCATCAATATTAGAGATATTCCCTTGCACAGGAGAAGGGGGTGAATCAAATATGGAACCGACCCGGTTTACAGTTTTATCCAGTTTTTCCCAATAATCCATGGCGTTAGGACTTATAGTAGAGCGGATCACGTTGAAATAATGCCTTGTCTGAAATGAGAAATCAATCTCCCTGCTATACAAATGGATATTATCGAGAATCCCAGTGGAAGATTCATTGCCATTAAAAAGTGGGATGCTACGCAAACTGGGGAACTCGGTTATATAACAGGGTGGAGGGGGGACAGGCGTACTCGGGAGTTGCCATTCTACTATTTGGTAGTTTTCCTCAACATGCCATCTTAAAAATACTGGATTGACAGTTTCCGGTATTTGGAAGTTTATGGAAACATTTATGACATTTATGGATACCAGGTTTCCAGCATCACTCAAGACATCCTTTTCCCCAAAATCAAAAATAATCGAATCTTTGATTTCAATTTTCTGGGGCATTGTCTCCGGCACCGACCTGAATCTTGAACCATTGGATAAAGTAATCTCGATGAAATATTCCACCCCGGGAATTCCTTTTACAACATCTCCAGGCAACAAGTAATTTCCCGGTTCAGTTTCAAAATAATCCTCCTGGTTGTCAAGGTTGTCAAATATGGTGATATCTGCCCCTTCAACAGGTGCCATTATTTTATCTGGCGTGGTATTTATACCGGTGGTTATTCCTAATTCAAGTGCATGAGGCCCAGAAGAATTGGAAATCCTTCCATCCACAACCAATAGCCTGGTTGCACTATTGCTTTCAAAGTCAATTTGGTCGACACACCCTAAGAGCAAAGTAGTTATTGCAGTACCTATGGCAAATGTCTTAAAATATGTAATTGCAAATTTTATAGTCATTCTTAATACTAAAAACTTAAGTTAAAGCAGGTACAATAGCTCCAATTTACAGATAATCTAGGAGCTATAACAGTGCCAATTTTTAAGGAATTTATCGTGAAAGTTGCTCAATTTTAAGGCATCGCTTTACAGATAATCATAAATTCTTATTAAGATAATAAAATATTGCTAATTCCAGATGAAATATTTATTGTTACCTACAAATTGCTTGATTGTTTTACAAGTCTAGTTAATAAATTTCGGTTTTCTTCTAAACACCAAATCCTTAAATTGATATATCTGATTTTTACTGAATAATGTCTTGTATACTTACTTGAAAGGAAATAGTTACACAAACTGTAGGGATCGATCCATAGAATTTTGAAAGTGTAAATTGTAAAATGAATATCCAAATAGGTAAATTTAATTGTTGTTTGTAAATCAACTAAAAGTGGTCAATTCTATTTTGGATTAATTAACTGACAACTGACAACAGACAACAGACATCTCGTCATTACCACTTAAATAATAACATCTTCCAAATTTTACTCTAACCCACTATGTTTACAGCCATCAATTATTTATTATTGACAAACTAACTATTATGAAAAGCATTAAACTTACAATCAAATCATTATTAGCCATATCACTTTTCCTCATTGTGGCTTGTGATGCACCAAAAGAAGAGGATACCGAAAAAACTATGACCGAAGAGGAAACTATTGAACTCGCCAAAGGCATCCATGATCGCGTAATCACATTGGATACCCACGATGATATCAATACCAATAATTTCACTGTGGAAATAAATTATACCACGGACCTTGAAACTCAGGTAAACTTGCCTAAAATGGAAAAAGGAGGTTTGGATGTTTCATGGTTTATTGTCTATACCGGACAAGGTGAACTAAACGAAGATGGATACTCGAAGGCCTACGAAAATGCCATGGACAAGTTTGATGCCATACACCGCTTGACAGAAGAGATAGCACCTGACCGAATTGAGCTAGCCCTGACTTCTGATGATGTCAGGCGAATTAGTGAAGCCGGTAAAAAAGTGGCAATGATAGGGATTGAGAATGGATACCCCATGGGTACTGATATTGCAAATGTGAAGAAATTCCATGACCTGGGAGGCCGGTACATGTCCTTGGCACATAACGGGCATAGCCAATTGAGTGATTCCAACACTGGTGAAAGGGATAGTATATGGCTACATGATGGCCTGAGTGATCTTGGAAGGGAAGTGATAAGTGAGATGAACAAATGGGGTATCATGATCGATGTCTCGCATCCATCAAAGAAAGCCATGTTGGAAATGATTCAATTATCCAAGGCTCCCATTATTGCCTCCCATTCGTCTGCCAGGGCCCTTTGCGATCACAGCAGAAATATGGACGACGAGCAATTATTGGCACTCAAAGAGAATGGTGGAGTAATACAAACAGTAGCCTTGGACAGTTATATAAATGGTGATAAGGTTGACAAGCGCAGGGAAGCAAGCAAGGCCATTAATGAGGAAATTGCCCTGGAAATGGGCTTTGAGATTGTTGCTAGGAGTGAAATTCGTAAAATGACTGATGAAGAGCGCGAATCATATTTCAACAAAATGAGTGAGTTAAGGGAAAAAGCCAAACCACGAATTGAAGCAGAAGTAGATCCTGTCGCACCTCCAGTAGATGTTTCGGATTTCATAAACCATATTGATTACATGGTTAACCTTATTGGCATTGACCATGTTGGCATAAGTTCAGATTTTGATGGTGGAGGCGGAATAAAAGATTGGAATAATGCTTCAGAAACTTTTAATGTAACCTTGGAACTGGTAAGGCGGGGATATACAGAAAGTGAAATTGAGAAGATATGGAGTGGAAACCTCCTGAGAGTACTGGATGAAGTTCAAAAGGTGGCCCAGGAGATTCAGGATGCAGATAGTTCCCAATAATAAAACTATCAATTGAATTATGGTGCTTTAATATATTGATAATCAGTATTATATATAGCAGCAAGGTCGATCTCCTTCCATAGACAGGCAAAGATAGACAGGGTTCGGCATGAGGATAATTGCCAACCTTCATAATTCAGTTCATTTTATCTATCAATGAAAACTTATGAAGATGATTTCATTTATAATGATGCATTAAAAATTGCATCATTAATTCGCAATAAAAGTGTATCCTGTCGGGAGGTGATGGAGGCTTTCCTCAAAAGAATTAAAGATGTAAATCCAAAGGTCAATGCCATAGTTCATTTACTAGATGAGGAAATGATTATGGAGAGGGCGTTAAAAGCTGACGAGGCAATAGCAAAAAAGTCAGATATTGGGATATTACATGGATTGCCCATTGCCGCCAAAGAAATGCTGGATGTGCAAGGCTGGCCGACAACTTATTGCTGGAAGGCAGGCTTCAGAGAAGAAAAATTGAAGTATTTAGATTATCAAAATGCTGCGGAAAATGATAGCATTTTGGCTTCAAGAATGAGAAAATCCGGCCTGATCTTTATTGGGAAGACCAATATGCCGGAATTTGCCTTTGGATCCCATACCAGGAATAACCTTTTCGGTACTACGTGCAATCCTTATGATTTAAGCAAGACGGTTGGCGGAAGTAGTGGTGGTGCCGCTTCTGCCCTTGCATCTGGCATGCTTCCAATTGCTGATGGAAATGACCTTGGAGGCTCCCTAAGAAACCCTGCTGCATTTTGCAACGTGGTTGGATTTCGGCCATCAATTGGCAGGATACCGATGTTGGATGCCGTTAATAGAGCCAGAGTGGTCACTGAGGGGTCAATGGGCAGGTCTGTCAGGGATGTAGGCATGCTTTTATCTGTAATGGCTGGGCCTCATAAAGATGATCCTCTATCAATTCAGGAAGCGGTTTCTCAATTCCAGGATTCACTTAAATCTGATGTTAAAGGAATAAAAATTGGATGGACTTCTGATTTTGGCTCATTGCCAGTGGAAAAAGAGGTGATAGACGTTTGTTCAAGTTGTTTAAAGGTATTTAATGATCTGGGAGTAGAAGTAAACCAAGATATCAATGCTTATCCTGACCTAATGGGTGTTGATCCTAACAAAGGGGAAATGGATGCCATGGATGTGTTCCGAATTCTTAGGGTTGCAAACCTGGCATCTGTAATTATGGATTTTAGAAATACTATTGGTATTGATGGCATCCGGACACACATGAATGAAATTTCCCAATTTCAGATGATTGATGCCTTTGACAAAGTAGATGGAAAAGCTGTTCTTAAAGCACACAAAAATCGTGAGCGCATCCTTGGCCTGTTTGAATCTTTTTTCAAAGATCATGATTTCCTGGTTTGTCCCACTGTCCAAGTAGTGCCTTTTGATAAAAATTCGGATTATGTACATCAGATCAACGACCAACCCATGTCAGACTATTTAGAATGGATGAGCATTTGCTGCATTTTGTCCATTACAGGATTTCCAATTATCTCACTTCCTTGTGGTTTTACCTCTGATGGGTTGCCACTGGGCATCCAGATAGTTGGGAAGCCAAAAGCCGATCTTGATGTACTAAGATTTGCCTATTCTTATGAGCAAGCAACTCAATTCTCGCCCAAGAATAGAGTCTATAGGCCTGACATATAATTATCCAACAACCGCCTCCGATAGGCATTAATGGCATTTTTCCCAAGTTTATTAGTTAACCTGTGGTTCACAATCAAACCCACTGCTGCACCAATACCTGGGATTAATTGAAACAACTTAACCAGATCAATATAATCCCTGTATTCCAACTGAAAAGTCCGCCAGTCAAATTCATGGATATCGTCAGGAAGCTTCAATTTCTCATTTTCCCAATTGGCAATTATTTTAAAAACCTGATTTCGGTGTTGTTGGCTTGAAAAAGTAAGTTGAAAGATGTGTAGAATAAATATCCTTTCTTTATAATCATTGACATCAAACCCATATCGGGAAGCAATTTCAAAAAGCATTTTCATTTTTATGGACAACCAAAGTGGAAAATCTGCCAATCCAGTCAAAAATCCCCCGAACCCTGTAACAGCCCCTTCCGCTGCTGCTGTTGACCTGTAAAATTTGACCCTCTCTTTAACCCCAGCTTCAATAATTTCCAGGGAATCTCCAGACTGAGGTGGGGAAGTAGTGAACTTTGCCCCAAATATTACCGTCCTGGTCATTTGTTTAAAAGCTTTGGTAAATACTTTATGGATTTTTTCGGGGATAATTCTGTTTATTCTTGATTGCACCCCTTTAGTAGCCCTATCAGCTAAGGATGGCTTTCTTTCCATGGATTTTTTCCATGCTTTTAATTCTTTAATGATCAGTCTTTCGTAAGGCTCCATACGATATCCAATTGCCGGTTAAATAAAGTCTGTCCATAATGTCGTCCATTGAAAATCACCATTTACCCCAAACCCTGAAGG
>CBDVAV010000133.1:0-9089 GCA_965372055.1 uncultured bacterium
CCTGCATTTCTGGGAGGCCTCCAATTTTCCCCTTCCTTTTCAGATATCCAAATATCGAAACCTCCTATTGAACCCCTTCTCTTTGATGTAAATACTATGGTTTTCCCATCAAAACTAAGGCAATAACCACCTTTTAAATTAGTACCAGGATTGTCAAGGGTAATTGGTAACACTTCAGGCATCATCCATTTTCCAGAAGAAAGTTTGCGTGTATACCACATTTTAAATTGGCCTCTTTCGGCCAAATCGCTGAGATATATCATTTGCCGACCGTCCCCGGTTAAAGTTGGGATCAAATGGTTTCTATTTCTCCTGTTGATGGAAACAGGTAATTTGCGAACAGCTTGGGAATATGATTCATCCCAAAATAAAATCACCAATAACATTAAAGCCCATACCCTCATCATATACTTGTTTTGTAACGAATATAACAGAATAATTATACCTTAAAAAAGTAAATACTTATTCAATTAAGGATAATTAGTATTCGAGGTCATTATTAATCCCATGGAAGAAATGATGAGCAAAAATATATAATTGATGCAAGCCCAGCTGTTCATTAGCACTAGGTGATTGGAAATTGTATTTTTATTCCGTAATATAATTACTTACTAGTACATCTAACCTAACATATTTCATCATGCTGAAAAATTTTGCTTTTATGGTTTGTGTAATGACCATGTTTGCCCATTCAACCATGTCACAGGAAATGAACCAGTCCAAACTTAAATTGATATTGGCTAAAAAAGCGGTGGTGGTTGAAGAATCTCAAAACTCTGTTCAGTATAAGTTAGATGGCATACTCATATATTTAGTCACCGATGAGAATGCAAACAGGATGCGATTGATGGCCCCTGTTATAGAACAATCTAAATTAAAGGACAAGGATATGGTTACATTGATGGCAGCCAATTTTGACAAGGCCCTGGATGCAAAGTATGCTTTGTACAATAACTTTTTATGGTCGGTTTTCACCCATCCTCTAAAAGAGCTGCAATCAAAACAAATTGTGGACGCTTTTTATCAGGTAAAAACGCTGGTTAAGAATTATGGAACTTCCTATACCAGTTCAAATTTAGTTTTTAGTGGTAATTAGAAGTTCGTGCCTCGGTCTGATATTTTCCCTAACCCAGATACGCTGTCACGCACCTTTGCGGGATTTCCACGGTAGCTTATTCCCCCAACACCACTTATACTGGCTTCCAATTCCTCTTCTACGTAAATTTCGGCACTGCCAATTCCACTCAGGTTTATCCTGCAATACTTGCTGACTAAATCATAAGCTTCCAGGTCACCGGCACCAGACATGCTAATAGTCATCTCCTCTACCTGACCACTAAGTTGTAATATACTTGCTCCAGAAACCCTCAAGTCCAATTCCTCTGCTTCAATTTCAAGATCAACTGATCCTGCTCCACTGATTTCCAACTCCAGAACGTCTGTTATAATTGGGTCTTCGGATTCAATCGTTGCCAAACCGCCTATTTCAATATTATTTAGTTCAGTAAAAGTGACATAGACCTTAATCCTTTCCCTGCTTCTTATTCGGTCTGTTGTAGTTAGAATTACCCGTTTCCCGTGCTGGTCTACTTCAATGTACTCCTGCAAATTTTCGTCAGTTTCTATTTCAATGTGAGGCCTGTCTCCAGCTTTCATTATGACTTGATAGGCTCCAGAAAATTGTATTTGAGTAAATTCGCCTACACTCCTGTTTTCGGATACTATTTTCCCATTTCCTCTTTCATGAACAAAAATATGATCGCATGATCCCAGAAATAAAAGGGAAAAAGAAATTAAAATTATTGGTTGATAATTTTTCATAGGTCGCCGTTTAATATAATTAACGATTGATCAACCTTTATGTTTAAATATATGAAATGCATGTGCCATGATAAATGGTAAATTCTTATTTTTGACCGACTTTAAACTTTCATAATGCAAAGAGACCAACTAATCTTCGATCTTATTGACAAAGAGAAAAGCAGGCAAAAAAAAGGTATCGAATTGATTGCCTCCGAAAACTTTACATCATCTCAGGTTATGGAAGCAATGGGCAGCGTGCTGACCAATAAGTATGCCGAGGGATTGCCCGGTAAAAGGTATTATGGAGGATGTGAAGTTGTAGACGAGGTAGAAACATTGGCAATCGATAGAATCAAAGAACTGTTCGGGGCGGAATGGGCAAATGTACAGCCCCACTCCGGTGCCCAAGCTAATGCTGCGGTAATGTTGGCGGTTTTAAACCCGGGTGACACCATCCTGGGTTTCAATCTTGCTCATGGAGGACATCTTACCCACGGTTCACCAGTAAATTTTTCCGGAAAATTGTACCGTCCGGTTTTTTATGGAGTCGAAAAATCAACGGGTTTAATTGATTGGGGCCAGGTAAAAGAAGTTGCCCGCCGAGAAAAGCCAAAATTAATAATTGCTGGGGCCTCTGCTTACAGCAGGGATTGGAATTACGTGAAACTAAGGGAAGCTGCCGAAGAATGTGGTGCCCTATTAATGGCAGACATAGCCCATCCTGCCGGCCTAATTGCCAGGGGCCTCCTCAATGACCCCCTTGACTATTGCCATATAGTGACCAGTACTACCCACAAAACCCTGAGAGGTCCAAGAGGAGGCCTGATAATGGCACGAGAAAATATTGATAATCCACTAGGTCTTAAAACAAGCAAGGGACTGATCAGGAAGTTGACCTCAGTTTTGGATTCCGGGGTATTTCAAGGGACACAGGGCGGCCCTCTTGAACATGTAATTGCAGCCAAAGCCGTAGCTTTCAAAGAAGCATTATCTGATGATTATATGGATTATGTGATCCAGGTACAGAAAAATGCCACGGCCATGGCGAACAAATTTGTTGAGAAGGGCTATAAGATAATTTCCGATGGCACTGATAATCATATGATGTTGATAGATCTCAGGTCTAAAAATATTACCGGTAAAGAAGCAGAGGATGCTTTGATCAAAGCGGACATCACCATAAACAAAAACATGGTCCCATTTGATGACAAATCACCATTCGTAACCTCAGGGATGAGGGTGGGAACCTCACAATGACATCAAGGGGGCTCAATGAAGAGCAAATGGGGAAAATTGTTGATTTGATTGACAAGGTTTTGGAAAATAGAACTGATGATACCATAATCAATGAAGTGAGGCATGATGTGAATGAATGGATGGGCGAGTATCAGATATTTCAAAATAATATGCAGTGAGCCACAACGAGCAAAGTCCGGAAAAGGAAATGTCCTTTTTAGATCACCTTGAGGAGTTGAGGTGGCATATCATCAGGTCGTTGGTGGCAATCTTCGTATTTGCAATATTGGCTTTTATTGCCAAGGATTTTGTTTTCGGTAAAATTATCCTAGGCCCCTCCAAACCCGATTTTTGGACTTTTAAAATGCTTTGCAAAGCTGGGGAGTGGTTAAGCTCCGATGCGCTCTGTATACGGGAATTGGACTTTATAATTCAAAGCCGAAAAATGACAGGCCAGGTTACCATGCACATTACATCCTCTTTTGTAATTGGGTTGATAGTTGCTTTCCCCTATGCTTTTTGGGAGATTTGGAGGTTCGTGAGGCCGGGATTATATGAAAAAGAGAGAAAATTATCAAGCGGAGCGACCTTTTTTGTAAGCCTGTTGTTTATGATTGGCGTGCTGTTTGGATACTTTATTATTACACCACTTTCGGTAAATTTTTTAGCCAGCTATAAGGTCGATCCCAGTGTCATGAATGAGTTCGATTTGGGATCTTATGTCAGTACAGTCACCATGCTGGTGTTGGCTTGTGCCTTTTTGTTTCAACTCCCGATAATTGTCTATTTTCTTACCCAGGCAGGAATGATCACACCCAGTCTAATGAAAAGGTATCGCAAACACGCCATCGTGGTGATTTTGGTGTTGGGTGCCCTGTTAACACCACCAGAACCTGTTAGCCAGGTTTTAATTGCCGTTCCGTTGTTCGGCCTCTATCAAATGAGTATTTTTATATCGTCTGCAGTTGTTCGTTCACAACGCAGGAAAGAAATGAAAAAAGCCAATGAGTAAAAAAATAGCTATCGGTGCCGATCACGCCGGGTTCGATTACAAAACCAAGATTTCTGAGATGCTTAAACAGAAGGGTTTCGAAATTGTGGATATTGGCCCATACAATAACGAATCAGTTGATTACCCTGACTTTGCCCACCCCGTGGCCGCTTCAGTAGAAAAAGGGGAAGCAGACTTTGGCATACTGGTCTGTGGCAGCGGGAATGGGATGGCAATGTCCGCCAATAAGCATCAGGGGGTTCGGGCTGCTGTTTGCTGGAATACAGAACTTGGAGCTTTGGCCAGGCAGCATAATGATGCCAATGTTTTATGCCTGCCTGGGAGGTTTATTTCTAATCTTGAGGCAGCAAATATTGTCAATGCTTTTTTTGAAGCTGATTTCGAAGGTGGCAGGCACCAAAGGAGGGTGGATAAGATCAAGTGTTAGCAGTGATGACAATTAACAGTTAGCAATCAACAAATTTCAATTTTAAACCTCTCTCTTCTAAGTCTTATATAAGATTAATAACCTTGACTTTAATAATGTAAGATTGTCGCCGAACTTCAATAACTATAACAAATCTATTTTAACCTAAACCTCCCATCATCAACCTTCTCATATTTTTCTGCAAGGCCAGGTATCCTTTCAAATATTCCATCCATTACTCCTTCCTGATCAATAATTAACCCGGGTAAATCATTGTAAAATCCATGGTAAATGTGCGACAGATTATCATAATAATTGGGGTTTCTAAGAATTTGTTCAGATAATTTCCAGTTTAAATACGGAGTGGCCATTCGGGAACCCTTATACACGTTTAGATTATTCCCAGTGAAAAGTACTGATTTGTTCTTTACCTCACTATCAAATTCTGTTTGCCTTATTTTAATAGGGTCAATATCAATATAGGATGCCAATAATCCAGAATTATGAAAAGTACTTAAATTTATGAATACAATTGCTGATATAAAAATGAGAAAGCTCAGTTCCCCCATCAATCTGCTTTTTACCAGGAGGAAAAAATGAGATATGAAAAATGCCAGGATTGGAGTTAAGATCATAAACATTTGTGGGCTCTTTTCAGTAGTGATCCAGTAAGTAAGGAAGACAACGAGCAATGAAATGAACATCATTTGCACTAACCGGGATTGAAAATTCGTAAACCTCGTACGTTGTGTAAGCTTTAATAGTGTGAATACGAAATATATAGTTGGGATTATCAGGAATCCCCATAATGCAAGGGATGAAAGCAAACTGGTTTGTTCGAAATAGAAAAAATTAAATAAATAAAAATGAAGGAAATTGTTAAGCCCATCATGATAATAGTAGTAAATGGAAACAAGTGTAATTGGCAAAGCAAATCCAAAGGATAAGAGTATGTATCTCCTGGGTACTGTTATTGTAAATAGTATAAAAGTAATGATGGTAATTATATAATATATTAGCGATGGCAAATAGAACAAAGTAGCAATGCCAAAGTAAACCCCAATGTTCAGTATCACCTCATCCTTTTTGGTGCGATATTCGACATGGCTGAAAATGTTGTTTAATCCAAGGAGAATAAATGTTTGGCTTATCAAGATAGGAGAAAGAATATAATAATCGTAGGACAGTGACATCAACAAACCATATACAACCGAGGGCACGTAGGTATTTTGGGGACAGACATTATTTCGGATAAGCAGAGAATTAAAAATAATGCATTGCACAAAAACCAACAGGAAAGATAGTATTTGGGAAGCGAGGTGAGATCTTCCAAAGACAATGTCTGCCATCCAAAAGACACCGGCACTAAATGGTGCTGTATCATCGATAATATCCAGGTACATCGTGCTTCCAATGCCCATTTTTTCTCCAATTAACATCCACTTTAATTCCAGCAACGTAAGGGATTCGGGAGCTAACATAACAGGAAGCCTGATTGCCAGCAAAAGGATGAAGACACTTATCAGTCTGTACGGATCATTTATTTTATAAAAGCCGAGCAATGGGAAAATCCAAATTTTAAGTCAAATATCCAACTGCCGAAATTACATTGAATATTAACAAAAATGAAAGTTGATCAACAGCAAAGAAGACAACTATATGATAACCGATAATAATTCTTGATATTTGCTTTGATATGAGTGAGACGAAAAGACAATTAAAGTACGCCAGGCTGATACATAAGGAAATCGGCGATATATTTCTCAAAGAAGGGAAAGTGCTGTTAGGAGGATCATTTGTTTCAGTAACGGGTGCGAGTGTGAGCCCTGATCTGGGTGTAGCAAAAATATATTTGAGCATGATGATGGTTGAGGATAAAGAGCAAGTGATGGAAAGCATAAACCTCAGGAAACGGGAATTGAGGAAAATGTTGGGCAACCGGATTGGCAAGCATGTCAGGGCAATCCCCGAAATCATATTGTACCTCGATGAAGTTGAGGAAAATGCTTCCAAGTTAGAGAAGCTGATTGATTCCCTGGAAATTCCACCTGCTGAAGAAGAGGAATAAATTATTTTGATATGAACCTGTCCTTTTTCATAGCGAGGAGATATTTTCTGTCAAAGAAAAAGATGAATTTCATAAATGTAATCTCAATCATTTCTATGGCAGGTGTTGCTATTGGCACCATGGCCTTGGTTATTGTCCTATCTGTTTTTAATGGATTGGAAGATTTGCTGCGTTCTCTTTATGGAGCGTTTGATGCTGAAATAAAAATCGAGGCCACCAATGCGAAATCTTTTGAAGTCACTGATGAATTTATCAAGGGATTGGGTTCAGTTGAGGGAGTACAGTTAGTCACACAGGTAGCCGAAGATTACGCCTATGTTAAGTATAGGAATTCTGAAATGGCAGTGATCATCAAAGGGGTGGAAGATAACTTCATGGATCATGGGCGAATGGAGCATGCCATTTTTGATGGTGAGTTCAAATTGAAAGATGGCCCACTTAATTATGCAATTGTGGGCATGGGTATCCGCTATGCTTTATCCATGGACCCTGCAATTGAATTCGAACCACTGCAGGTACACTATGTTAAGAATGTGAGATCGGGAATCACAGATCCCAGCAGGCTGGTTAACAAGAGGAATATTTTACCCGGTGCATATTTCGCCCTGGAAAAGCAGCTTGATGAAACTTACGTGATAGTGCCCCTGGACTTTGCCTTGGAGCTTTTCAACTATACAAATAAAAGAACATCTTTGGAAGTGAAAACATTGGGGAATTATTCCGTAGGTGAAGTTCAACAAAACATTAGGGAATTTCTGGGAAACGGATTTTCAGTTTTAAACAGTGATCAGCAACATGCAACATTATTGCGTACCGTAAGAATTGAAAAGATATTCGTGTACGTTATATTTTCCTTTATCCTGGCTGTAGCTTCTTTTAATATTTTCTTTTCGCTAACAATGCTGGCACTTGACAAAAAGAAAGACATTTCAGTACTGTTTTCTTTAGGCGCCAATAACCAGCTTATCCGGAGAATATTTTTATTCGAAGGGGCTTTGGTTTCGTTTATAGGTGCTTCCCTGGGATTATTGGCCGGTTGGATAATCGGATGGGCTCAGGAAAATTATGGAATTGTATCCATGGGCATGGAGACAGCAATTTTGCAAAATTACCCTATCAAAATGGAAGCACTGGATTTTTTGTATACAGGAATCAGTATAGTTTTAATCACACTTTTTGCTTCTTACAGGCCAGCTATTATTGCCACAAGATATAACTCCATTGAACATTTACAATAATAAAAAAGCCTGATTTTTATCAAGCCTTTTGGCTGTGAATTTGATTGCAAATTTATTACATTGCATGCTGCCTAACATTTAAAATGAAAGTATTTACCTCTCAGCCTTTCGAAGTAATATACTCATTATTTCAGCATGAGTATTTGGGATATCTGTTTGAATCATACGTGGTACAGATAGATGATCTTGGAAAACTTACCTTTCAGCACCAGAACATTTCCTCTAAGAATGCCCGTGAATTTTCCTCAAAATTAGATGAGGAGGATTACAAATTGATCGATATCATGGATTCAATCCAGCAAGATTCGATTGTCCGTCATTTCAATACCAAGAATTACAAAACAGAGGATTTTTTTCTAAGGACATATGATGAAGATAAGGGCAATAAGCTTCTAAAAAAGGAAATCCACGGATATATAGAGAGAAGAAGGGCAGAAATACTTGAGCTTCTTCCCGGAAAGCACGTATTCGAGATGGGCCATGATGGTGAACCGGCATGGAAGGCGATTGATGTATTGGCCGAAAAGGCTACGGTACTGTTCCATTTTAGAAGAAATGATGATAATACCCATTATTTTCCTACAATTAAACATTCCGGCGAAAAAGTGGATTTTCAGTACAAAGGTGCCGTGTTGATTTGCAGTAAACCTGCATGGTTATACGTGGATGATAAATTGTACAGCTTTCAGAAGCAAGTAGATGGAAATAAAATCAAGCCCTTCATCAATAAAAAATTCATTGTTATTCCAAAAAACCTTGAGGAAACGTATTACAGTAAATTTATAGCACCATTGGTGGAGTCCTTTGATGTATATGCAAAGGGTTTTGAAATTCAGTCCAAGACTTATGATCCCAAACCCATATTGACCTTTTCTGATCTACAAGCTTTGGCACCAAGCATAGGTTTGTTCAAAGAAGACAACAACCAAAATGGTGGTGAACCTAAAATATTATTTGATTTATCTTTTCAATATGGAGATTTTAGGTTTAAAGCCGACCGACAGTCAAAAGTAAGTGTGAGTATCGTAAAGAAGAATGACAACTATGTCTTCCATAGAGTTAAAAGACAAGTCAGGACTGAGAAAGATCAAATCAAACTCTTGATTGACAGTGGATTGGATATACGACATGGGAAAGTCACTTTACCTAAATCCGAAGCTTTTACCTGGTTGAATCAAAATAAAACCAAGCTAATTGATTTTGGATTTCTCATCGATCAAACAAAAGTAAATGGGAAAAAGTACTTTTTAGGGGAATCCTGTATCAATATTGAAGTAAAAGAGAATATAGACTGGTTCGATATTTATGCCGTGGTAAGGTTTGGGG
>CBDVAV010000134.1:0-9085 GCA_965372055.1 uncultured bacterium
CCCCCCCCCCCCCCCCCCCCCCCCACGCGCCCACACGAACACCAACACGAACACGAACAGGAAAGGCCCACAATTAATTACTGTTGATCTTGGTAGAAAATGCTTCCTGCACCTGGAAATTAAAACCAAGTTCATATTTAGTTTGATTATCAAGGCAACCTGTAGGCAGTACTATCATTCTGTCAATATATTTTTCCGTGACCACATCCTGGCCTACCCCAACATTGATCATCCCTAAAAGCTTGTTTACCAAACTGTTAATATCGGGGGGGACAGCCCAAAATATTGTATATGAACAATTGAATATCTTGGGGTCTGGTAAATCAGAGTTTAAGTCCGTGGGGAGATCAGAGAAATGCCCCTTCAATTGATCTTCACCGAATTTATACTTGAACAGATCTTGTGCCTCTGCGTTTGTGGGGTATTCAGGATCAGGAATCAATCGTTTTAGGTTATAATAATTGTCTGAAGACTCAATGAATTCCCCAGCGATAAATTCCGGATCATCTCGGTATGGATCCTTCAACTCCATGTTTTTTATGAGTACCAGAGTAGGGATTTTTAATTCTTTCAGTTGTTTAACCAGTTTTTCCACTGCTGGCATTTGGAGTCTAGGGATTAACAAATAGTTAATAAATCAATAGCAAATATATGCTATATTTATAATCTACTTGGATGTATTTGCTATTATAATCATATCAAAATATCAAATGGTATACGATATACTTAAGGCTAAGATAAGAATTGTTGTTGCTATTTGTATTTCTATGGTTGCGTTTAACATTGGCATTGGTCAGCCTAAACGCAGCTTGGAAGATGCCGGCCTGAAAATTGGCGGCAATCTGTCACCAAAACTTCAGGTATACAATACTGATAAAAAGTTGGTGAATTTAAATCAATTGTTAAGGGGCAATTATACCGTGATTGTCAACGGGTGTCTTACCTGCCCTGTTTTTTTAAGAACATATCCTAAAGTGGAGGCAGTTTACAAGGATTATAAAGAGAAGGGAGTGCAGTTTTATTACCTCTATAAATTGCTGGCCCACCCTGAAAATAACGGTTACATACAGCCTTTTACCATTGAAGAACGCTTTGAACATATTGAAGAAGCCGAAAAATGGTTGGCTACAAGGGTTCCATGGCTATCAGATCCCATGACAAATGAAGTAAGTAAAGCATTTGGTATAACTTCAAACTCTGAATTTTTATTTGACCCTGAAGGTAAAATTGTCTACATGAGTTATTGGAGTGATGGGGATAAACTTAGGACAGCATTGCAAAAGTTGGTTGGCCCTGTTGAAACCAAAACCGATGTTTCTTCCCTCGACCTACCTGAAATAATTGGAAAAAGCTCCCCGGTTGAAGGAGTAGTACCTAGAGTGATTGTTGACAAACATTTACTGCCTATAATGGTTATTCCCAAAATAGACAGTACTCCATTTTATGTTAAATTAAGGGCTGAAGCAGATGATGATCTCATGGAAACCGGAAGTGGCAAAATGTACCTGGGTTTCCACTTGGATCCATTGAAACACGTACATTGGAACAACCTGGCAGCACCGGTAAAATACGAATTGAAACAGTCGGGAATTACCACATTCAATCCGGCCATTGGTATAGGGCCACAGATAGAGCAACCCAGCGATATTGATCCCAGGGAGTTTTTAGTGGATGTAAAAAACTGGAGTACAGAAAAACCAATTGAACTGACGTTGAAATATTTTGCTTGCGATGAAGATGATAAATGGTGCATACCCGTGACCCAGTTTTATGATATTCGCTTAGAGAGGGATCCCCTGGCCGGGAGGGTATATGACAGATCGATGCGCTAGGGATTATCAGTTTTTTAAAAAAAACCCTAGGTCTTTTCCAATATCAATAAAAGACTGGTTATTGATAAACTTGTTAAAGAATCTATTCTGGTTACTTAAATTTCCACTTGTATCCACTTTGGGAATCTCTAAAGTTCTTAAAATATCATGATCAGATCCATTCCCCAACCCACCCATAAAGCGTGAAATAAAATACGAGGTGTAAAATGGTGACTCTACACATTTGTAAATATCCATTAACTTATCAAGTTTTTTCAAAATATTATCAGTTCTCATGATAATAGCTTTGGGATTATTGATGGCAATATTTATTTCTTTTTTACTCAAAAATGGTTCTATTATATAGAAACTATAGTCAGTTGTCCTCTCTTCGAGATCATCTATATCAAATGGCGTAAGGCCATAGTTTCTAAGCTCTACCAATAATTTCACGGCTTTCTCGTAAATTATCTTGCAACGGTATAATATAACCGTATCCTTGGAATTTAACAGGTCTGAAGGGGACAAGTCCATCATATCTTTAAGTGCAGGGTTTTGGGCTGCCTCCGCGTATACATGAATGATTGAACTTATTTTTATCGCACGTTCTATCAGGGCATTTTTAATCCAGAATTTATTTTTCGCAAATCCTTCGGCTTCACTTTTCGCGAGTTTGCGGACTTGCTGCAGTAAGGTTAATTGTTCAGTGAAGCTATCAGTTACTTCGCAAAAACTGGGAATATTGGACCATACACAGCTATATCTATTGATAATTTTCTGGGTTGCCAAGAACATACTTAATTTGTTGCTTTGTCTATCAGTCATCATTAAAATAAAGGATTATTTTACAGATGCTAAATTGGGTCGATAAAGCAACAAACTCTTGTAGATATGTATCAATTACTGGTAGAGTTGTTTACTTTCTAAGTACAGTTATGGTAGTAAAAAAAGGGATCACTAAATTAAAGAAGACTTGCAGGCAGTTGTATTCCCTCTTTCAAATCAGGGTCTGGATTCGGGGGTAAAGATTGTGAAATTATGGGTATTACACCAGCCCATATATCAAGGTTATAATCTTCTTTATCATCTATGGGAGGGCCAGTACGAATTTTGGCAGATGCTTGTTCTATTGTTAATTCCAGGACAGTAGTTGCTTTAAGTTCATTATTGCGAGGAGGCCGTGTTTCTTCCCAACGACCACTTAATATTTGATCAGTAATGATTTTCAGGCACTCTGTTTTCCTTGCATTTTCTACAATACTGGCATGTCCGAAAATCACGGCAGAGCGATAATTCATTGAACTATGGAAAGTGGATCGCGCCAATACTATACCATCAAGATGTGTAACCGTTAAACATGCAGGGATTCCCTCGCCAAGCTGACGCACCAGCCGGCTGGTGGTTGCTCCATGAAGATAGATGTTGTCGCCTTTTCTACCATAAGCCATTGGGATCACAAATGGCTGTCCATCGTTTACAAACCCCACGTGCCCTACAAATGCCTCATCCAAAATCTTGTAAATTGTGGCCCTGTCATAATTTCCGCGATCAGGAATGCGGTTAACTCTATTTCGAGAATCAATATTGTATGTTTCCATATTTTAAATTTCTTTCAATTTACTTTTTGATTTATGTTGACAAAAATATAATTTTATCGGACTACTGTAATAATCCATTTTAGTAAAGTTAACCGGTCCGGTTATGTATCCATGGAAAACCATAATTGCTATAGACAGATCCCGCAAAACGCCAATTTATTTACAGGTAGTTAACGCGATCATAAAAGAGATTCTGGATGGAAGGCTTCAACCTGGTCAAAAATTGCCTGGCACAAGGGTCTTGAGTAATATTATTAGGGTAAATAGAAAAACCTTGGTAATGGCTTATGATGAGCTTATGGCACAAGGTTGGTTGGTACTTTCCCCATCCCAGGGTTCATTTATATCCAATTCCTTGCCTCTTTTAAAATATCGGAAACTGAATAATGATGCCAGGAAAATAAATAGTCAAAAACCAGAGACTGGATTTAAAGTTGACCATAAGATACCAGCAAAATACGATGCCATGCCATCACCGAAATTAATTGAGATCAACGATGGCTCCCCTGATCCCAGATTGGCTCCCCTTGATGATTTGATGAAAAGATACCGAAGGATTGTTGCAGATCCCAGGAATAAAAATCTTCTCAATTACTCTGAGGTGGTGGGTGAAAAGATGTTAAGATCGCAATTATCCATATATCTCAGGGAAACCAGGGGACTGGTGTGTACGGATGAAGAGATATTTATTACCAGGGGAAGCCAAATGGCAATCTATCTGATCTTTAATGTCTTACTGCGAAATGGGGACGATGTTATGGTAGGGGAAACCAGTTATCCATCTGCTGATCTTACCATTAAAATTGCCGGAGGAAACCTGATCAGAATACCTGTTGATAATAAGGGCGTCAATGTTGACCGGATTGAAAAACTGTGCAGAACAAGAAAGATCAGGGCAGTATATATAACCCCGCACCACCATTTTCCTACCACTGTCACATTGAGTGCTGAAAGAAGGATAAAACTTGTGAAGCTAGCACAAAAGTACAAGTTTGCTGTTATTGAGGATGATTATGACTATGATTTCCATTATTCAAGCAGTCCAATATTACCCTTGGCAAGTATTGACACCGAAGGTATGGTAATTTATACCGGATCATTTAGCAAGCTTTTGGCACCATCCCTTAGGGTAGGTTACATCGTGGCCCCGAAAAACCTAATCAAGGAACTTGCGAAATTGAGGAGGCATGTTGATCGACAGGGGGATTCAATACTTGAAAGGGCCATTGCAGAAATGATTGAAGAAGGGGAAATGGAACGGCACCTGAAAAAAGCGGTTCGGGTTTACCAACATAGGAGGGATCATTTTTGTGAAATCCTTAAGCAATATATGGGAGATATTGTAAAGTTTAATATCCCGGATGGTGGGATGGCAGTGTGGGTTAACTTTGATAAAGATATTCCGCTGGTTAAACTTTCAGAGATATTGTTGACTAAAGGTATTTACTTGAATGTTGATTACGAGTTTATCGAAAGATTGAATGCAAGTCGGCTTGGTTTTGCTTCATTAACAGAGAATGAGGCATCATTATATCTTTCCAAGATGGCTGAAAGTATTGATCAATTATCAGCTAAAGTTTAGTTATTCGCACTACCACCCTTCTGTTTTTCGCCCGTGCTTCTGGGGTATTTTCACGGCTTAATGGTTGTTTACCTCCAAATGCTTTGGTCGTGATCCGGTTAGTTGCTATGCCTTTTGATACCAGATATACTTTCGTGGCATCCACCCTCATTTGTGATAATTCCAGTTGAGCCGCTGGATTACCTCGGAAGTCAGTATGTCCCTCCAACTCTATTTCCATGGTTGGTGTTTCCTGAAGCATGATTACCAGTTTATCGAGTTCATCAAATGAAGCCTCAGTGATTTCAGATTTATTCTGTTCGAAAATCAGGTTTTCCAGGGTAATTAAATGTCCGACACCCCCGGGTGCAAGTTCTATTTCCCTTGTAATCATACCATTGTCAGATGATTCATTTACTGTAAATATTTCCACAAAGGCAAAAAACCCTTCTGCCTTAACCCTTAATGAATACTTTTGATCTTTTCTCATGTAGAAATTAAAAGTGCCATCAGTAGGGTTGGAGCTTATGTTTCCAATATCACTGCTATAGGGCATTGATTCAAAGCTAATGTTGGCAGCTAACGGTTCTTTGGTATCTGCATTAATTACTTTTCCATTAAAGGCCACAAAAGAAGTATCTAAAGATTGCGCAAGTGAAACACCAACGGATATCATCAAAACAGCTACAATGATTTTCAATTTTTTCATTTCCATTTATTTAGATGAATCTAATTCTACAATTTTGAATTCAACCCGTCTGTTTTTTGCTCTTAGTTCCCAAGATGTTTCTTTCGGTTTTGATTCCCCGAACCATAGTACGTTGATTCTCCTACTTGCTACACCTTTATCGAGGAAATAGTCATTAACTGCTTTTACCCTTCTTTCAGACAAGAGCATATTGTATTTCCATGGTCCGGTACTATCGGTGTGGCCAACAATATCAATTTTAATTGTGGGGTTTTCTTTTAAAAATTTTGTGATCCGGTCAAGCTCTGGAAAAGATTCTTCCATTAAAGTGGTTTTGTCAAATCCAAAGAAGATATTATTCATTACAATGGTGACATCCTTCTCGACCGGTGCCAGGAACATATCCCTTTCAATGACTTTAAAGTCACCCTCGGCATTTCTAAGATCAATATTTTCATTGATAGGCAAGTATCCTTCTGCTTCTGCACGGAATCCATAAAGTTCTCCAACAGGTAGAACAATCTCAAAATTCCCTGTTTCAACGTGAGATTTAGTAATACCAATCTGGACACCATCGGGCAACCTCTCGTAAAAAATCCTGGCCTCTATCGGCTTGTTGGTTTTGGAATCGAACAGACGCCCTCTAACCGCTATTACAGGTGCTGGAACCACGAATACTGGCATTTTCACTCTATGAATATCGGTATCGTCATCATTTATCCCGCGTGAATAATACGCGTATTCGCCGGTGATAGGGATATTGAAAAACAGGTCTTCCTGATCGGAGTTAATTTGAGGCCCCATGTTCTCAGGATCTGACCAATTTAGCCATGTATCATCGAGCCTTTTGGTCACGTAGACATCGTATCCTCCATAGCCCGCGTAACCATTTGATGAAAAATAGAGGGTTTTATTATCGGCTGCCAAAAATGGCGAGGCTTCCTCTCCAGCAGTGTTGACATTATTGCCAATGGTTTTGGGTTCACTCCAGCTATTGTCTGCTTGAAGAAAACTGACATACAAATCGCGGGCTCCCTGTGTATCTTCCCGTTCGACTGATAATAACAATACCTGTCTATTGTTGGTGAGGAAAAAATTTGCCTTTTCAGAAAAATTGTAATCATTAATAATGTTTAAAGCTTCTGGTTTTGTCCATTGCCCGTTTTCAAAAGAGCTAGTGGAAAGCCCTGCCTCCATATTGCCTCTATCCAGGTATTTATTACCCAGAAGCACTACCACTGTATTTCCATCTGGTGTAACGGAACTGATATAGTTAGGGCCGGCATTATTTAATACCGGGCCGGCATTTTTAGCTACATCCCATTCCCCATTCTCATCTAATTCCGAATACCATATATCCTCGTCATCATCTACACCTCCAATATTTCCAGGATGATTTTTTCTACTAAAATACAATGTCTTGCCATCAGGGGCCAATAGTGGTTTATATTCTTTATATGTGCTGTTAACATTTTCGCTTAACCTTTCTACTATAATATTGTCAACCAAACTGTCAGGTAAATTAATTTCCACATTGGAGGGTATGCTTGATGATGATATGCCAATCGCATCAATACTGTAATAATCTGGTACTGCCGCACCGTTAAACTCAATCTTCAGGGCAGAAACCAAATAAGGGGTCTCACTAAGGTAAATATTTAACAAACGGGCCTGGACTGGTACGGGTTTTGGAATGAATGAGGTTATCAAATGCTCATTTCCACGATTATCGTAAAGATATACTCCCGTAATGGTGCTGGGATTATATGATTCGCCAATAGAGATCTGTCGTACTTTTATTGGAGTTTCAAATCCCACTTTTACAAATTCTTGCTTATTTGATCTGTCTGGTGTCCATGCATTAGGACTTTCTCCCCCTCCTGGCAATACATTTGGTTTACCCAGTAATTGCTTTGCTGAATACTGAAGGGGAGTAAGCTCAGAAGAGAATTCGATAACTTCTGAAGCCCATTGCACTTGTTGTGCATTTGCTAAAATGGAATAAAATAGGAAAGTTGCTATTATGAGATTTCTCATTTTACGAGCTTAATGACTGCAAAATAAAAAAATTGAAGCAAACACATATACTTGGCTTGTATTAAAATTATATTTTTTTATCCAGTATCGTTAATAATTTAATAAAAATACTTTTTCCTTAATTATTCAAGAGACCTTTTGTTGAATAAAAGATAACCAATATGAAGTAAAAAACCGAATCTGGTCTCCCTGTCATCATAATAGTTAAGGTTTAGGCTTATGGGGCCAAGGGGGCTTCTTAGAACAAAAGAAGCATTTCCAGAAAATAGTAACCCGGTAATATCATCTCTATATTCTGCATTTTGAAATGTACCCTCAACAATGTTTTGTATGGCTTTAAAAGTATAAACTTCTAATCGGAAATCAAGGTTTTTTGAAATACTAAACACATTTCTTAGACCAAAAGCAACATAATTGTGTGCCCTAAGTTTCTGTAGGAAAAGTGTTTTACTATCCTGTAACGGATTAAATGAAGGTGAGCTAAGCAACGTTCCCATGAAGTTTGAAAAGAAAGGTTGGTTTGAGAAAACCCCTTCTACAAAATAACCATGGCTATACCATCCATGCTTGAAATACTGCTGCCAGTTCACTTTCCCCCTTACCCATTGGTGGTTCATTTCCTGCTCAAATGGCATCAGGGAAGTATTACCAGGGATAAACATCTCTTTTAAATCAAAATAATTGAATGATAACTCCAGGTATTTTCCAGCATTAGGATATTGTTTATAGTTAAGGCTGTTCCTTGAAATTTCAACTCCATATCTGAACCCCTTTAATTTAACCTGATCCAGGGTATCCGTGGAAAAAAAATCAGTATTATTACTATAGAGGTCCCTGTTACTGATAAATCCTCCCTGAAGAGTGGCTTTATAAAAGGTTCCTACTGGCAACCCCAAATTAATTGCATATTTTCTATCAATTTGATCCACTATCGTGGGCGATCTTTCCTCAAAGAAAAAATCATCGGAATCAAGATATTTCCAACGATTAAAAACAAATTCCGGCTCAATATAAAACTGTTTTGATACCGGAAGGTTTATTCGGGACCTTAACCTTGCCGATTGATAAAACCTGCCGGAGTAAAAGCTCATTTTATGATTAAATAATGCCCTATTGAAGTGATATAACTCAGCTGAAAGGAAGATTTCACTAGTACTTCGTGTGGTAATTGCACCCCCAAACCCTATATTCAGGTTTTTCTCAGGCATGGTATAAATTTCAAAAACATAGGCTCCGGATTGCTCATTGTAGGTAATATCAGGATAGATATTCCTAAAATATTCTTCAGAAACCAGCCTAAAATACCCAACCTTTATTTCTTCGAGGGTATGATATTCACCTTTTTTTCTGAATATGCCTTTTAAATACTTCCTTTGAGCAGAGTTAAAGC
>CBDVAV010000135.1:0-9077 GCA_965372055.1 uncultured bacterium
CCTCTCAAACTTTGCCAGGGTGGAGTCTATGGATTGACTGTATACTTGTTGGGGCTGAACAGCAATCAAGACAATTAATGATAAACACGCAGTTGCCAAGCATGGATATTTCATGAGAAAGTAAGTAAATATAATTGTAATTACTTGAATCTAAAATAGGTAATTAAAGATGTTTGGAGGGAAACAATCAAAAAGTTTACCAAACTTTAGAAGTTTAGCAAATCTACAGCTTTGATAAGCCTGAAGGATTGGCGAAATTTTGATCCTAAAATATCCGTTCCGACGATAAACGATCAACCAAAAACGAAAAACCAGCAAGAGCTAAAACTCCTTCAGAAAGCTAAAGAACAATCCGGTATCTTTTTCACGATTGATGGAATATTCTAATCTCATCACCAGATCATACATAGTATAGATATCCAGCCCGACCCCGGTACCAAAAATGTACTTGTTGGAAAGTCGGTGGTTTTCCAGGTCTTGCTTGAGATTGTTTACATATCCAAAATCAAAATAGGTTTTGATGAAAAGGTTAAAGGGAATGGTTTGAAATTGTTTTAAACGCATGGCTTTCCATTCCTTGGTAAACCCAATTAGTCTTTTCTTTAGGGTGATCTTGTTCATCACGAAACTTTGCCCTTCAATTACCACCAACTCATATCCTCTTACAAAATCATTTAAAAACCCCAAACCATAGAGAGTAGTATAGGATTGCCGGTCAGGGCTGCTCACGTAGCCACTGGTTACATTGGAGAAGTAAAAGCCTTTGCCCAATTCCTGGAAGTTTTCATAGCTTACCCTGAAATCGAACTGGTCAACATCATCAAAAATACCAACACCGTATTTATTTACCCTGATCATCAAGTTATCACCATGTAATGGGTAAACAATAATGTCCCTGTGATCCCTCCTGAACTTGTAACCCAAAGTTAGATATTTCTGGGCAGTACGGCCATTCAATAAATATCCAGGATTTAGAAGTGCTAAAGTATCTGCAATCTTCCGGTTAGTGAATTGCAGCTTAACAGTATGGAAATTATAAAAAGAATTGCGGATTGTATAGAGAAACCTGAGATCAAAGGTTCTTTTGATCACATTATCAGTTTCCAAGAATATCTGTTCATGATTGATGGTCTTAAATGGAACATTATCATTTTCAATGTACCAACTCCTGATCCTCAAACCGTGTGTTTGCTTGTTGTTGATATAAGGTAAATCGTAATCGAGCATGAATCTTTTACTGAAACCAAACTGGGTCCAAATGCGCAAGGTTTCATTTCTTCCCCTTACATTGTATTGAATGACTTTCAGGCCATAGTTGATCCTGCTAAAATCATGGTTTTGGTTAACCCACCAGTCGTTAAAGTTCCTGTCGTTTAGATCAAAACGGAGTTGTGGGAAAAAATACCATCTTTCGGACACTTCAATGGCTACATCAACTTGGTTAAGGCCATTTTCCAGGAGATGAATTTTCACATAATTGAATAGGCGAGTATTATAAATTTTGTCATGGTCCTTTTTGAGGATTCCTTCCAGCTCAACTTTATCGTACTTTTCACCTGATTGAATATTAAGCTCCCGAAGGATAATCTTTTCCTTGGTTTTCTTATTTCCCAGAATATAAATCCTGCCGATCTCTACCTCAACTTTCCCATCAAGAATGGAATTGGGCTCATCCAAGGGCTGGGCAATCAAAAAAGACCCCAGAAAATAACATGTCAATATGCTGATTATCAACCTCATCACAGGATTTGAAGATATTATAAATCCCTCCCAAATAAAATTAGTAACTGGCAAATTAACCACATATCCCTGCATTTACAACGTATTTATGAATTTCACATACATGCATAATAATGCAGCAAGTGTGTAGGTTCAATCGGAAGTGACCTCAGCTTTGTAAAATCTGGCCTTATAGATCAGATAAAATCCCACGAGTATTAATGGAATACTTAAAATTTGACCCATATTTAACGGGAGATTTCCCTCAAATGCAACCTGGTTTTCTTTGAGGAATTCCCAGGAGAACCTGAAACCCCATAGTATAACTAAAAAATATCCAAATATTTTACCTGGAGGGGAGTTGTCCTTTTCTTTTCTCCATATCAAGTAAAGGATGATAAAAACCAATAAATAGGACGAAGATTCAAAAAGTTGGGTTGGATACCTGGGAATGGCATACGTTCTTATTTTTGCAGTATATCGCCCATCGGTTTTTTTGGACAAATCATAATCAAGGTTGTGGTTTATGGGTTCATCAACATGATCTGAAATAAATGTATATCCCCCCAGTATTCTGTTAACAGTGTTTTCAAGGTACAAGGTGTAATCTTCTTCACTGTAATTTCCATTTTTCATATAAAGATTAATGACAATGGGTTGTGCCCCGTTTGGTTTTGGATCCCTTCCTTGATCCTTCACATAATCGATCCTTTCAACCATATCCCCATTGTTGAGCAGGGTTTCAGTGATGTCCCACGCATAGAAAACGCCATTCCCTGATCCAGTGGGGTGTCCATAAATCTCTGAGTTCATGAAGTTGCCTAACCGTATCATTACCCCTGCAAGAGCGACACCGATCACGATACGGTCCACAACCTGTAGATACCCCTGGCCTTCCCTTTTAATACTGGAAACATTTATTCCCCATTTGGCAGAACTGAAAGGGTTTAAATTTATGGTGATGTGTTTCTTGGAATATATATAAAGTGCAATAAGAATGGCAATTGCTGCCCCGTGACTGGCAAGTCCACCTTCCCATATTTTGAGGATGTCTATGGGGTTTTGCAGATACCGTGCTGGTTCATAGAAAAAAACGTGTCCCAACCTGGCCCCGATAATGGTAGAAATCACCATATAAACGGTTAGTGTGTCTATGTCTTCAGGATTTTTTCCCTCCTTCTTATAAATTGAATAAAGAATCTGTTGTGATATCAAGAAACCCAGGGCGAAAAGCAAACCATACCATGCTATGGGTCTTCCAAAAAGATTTACCAGTTCAGGATCAAAATTCCAAATAATAAAGCTCATCTGTAATTATAAAATTCGGACAAATATAAGCGAAAAGGTTTTATAACTACCCCTTGACATTTTTTCTCAATTCTTCCAGTTCTTCTTGAAATGCGGAGGAGAGAATTGGAAACCTAAACCAACTCCTGGGATTTATATTAAAATCATCAAGTTGAAAGGAAGGTGCCATACGCTCCCTTTTCCATTGATTTCTTGCCAGCAAAGTGTAAAATTTACAGATATGGTCTGTTAATATTTCTGGTGTTTCAACTTGCTGTTTGTTAAGGGATTCATAAACCTGGGCCGGGGACTTTCGCTCCCAGATTGCCAATCTTTCAATCTTCTCCAATATGGGATAAGGCATAAGATCCGTTTCGTCGGTTTGATGTTGTTCACTGGGTCGTAATTCGGCAGTGGGGGTTAATTTATTAACACCTTCCAGGCAATGATAACCCAATTCATCTTGGGCCCATTTTAGCCAATTCCTAAGAAAGGTCTTACTTACTCCTGCAACAGGAGCCAAACTTCCGCTGGTATCACCATCCATAGTTGCATAGCCTACATCAGCTTCACTTCGGTTAGAGGCAGTTAACAATAATGAGTTCTTTTTGTTGGCCAACATCCAAATTAATGGTGACCGGGTCCTTGCCTGGATATTTTGAAGCGTAAGATCATCTTTCTCCCAAGTAAGGTCTTGATCCAAAGCCTTTTCAATAGTAGACTTAAAAACACTTAATGCATCATTTATTTCCCAATGGAAAAATTTGCACCCTAATTCTTTGGCTACATTACTTGCAGATTCTAAAGTTTGACGAGAAGAGTTTTCAGTGGCCTGGTAAGCACAAGTGAGCATTCTGGAAGTGAGCTGTTCAATAGTTAATTCCTCTGGATTTTCTTCATCAAGGGATAACCCTACTTTGGAGACAAATCCTTTAGTCCCCAACTCAGCAACTCCTCTTTTTATCATTTCAGCTACCAAAATAGCACAGCATGAGGAATCAGCTCCTCCACTTAAGGATAAAACAAATCCCTGGTTATGGCTTTTCCTCAAATAATCGAAGAGTCCTAAAGAAACAGCCCTGGAAAACTGTTCATTACTTGGCAAATACTCTATTTCAATAGTATGCCCTGCCTTGGGTCCATCGAAATCAATATCATGGCTGATGAGGCAATAATCAGCAAATTGAAAAGTCCTGTTCTTACTTAAATATTGGCCTTTTCGAGCCAGAAGAATCTCACCATCATAAATAATTTCTCCGGCCTCATTTCCCAAGAGGTTTACATATAGATAAGCACAATTGAATTCCTCAGAGCTATCAATAACCAATTTCTGCCTTTCAATGGATTTTTCAAATGCAAAATGACTTCCACTTGGGTTAAGGATCAAATCTATATTTTCCTTGACCAGACGACACGCAGGGCGGTCTTTTATCCAAGCATCCTCGCATATTTCAAATCCGACTTTAATTCCATCTATCTCATAGATTATATCCCCAATATCGTATTGGCTATTATTGATCTCGATTTGTGCAATTTTTTCTTTGGGCCAGGGAGTAAACCAGCGAGGTTCATAGTAAACGCCACCGTTGGCCAGGTGTTGTTTAGACGAGAAGCCCAATATCCTGCCATTCTTTATCATGCATGAACAATTGTAGGTTTTGTTTTCATAAACAATAGGCAAGCCTACAGCGATGGTGATATTGTTACAAAAAGGGATGATCTTTTGAAGCTGGTTAACCGATGATTCCAGCAACCATTGATGATTGAACAAATCTTCACATCCATATCCCGGTAAGCAAAGCTCAGGAAGGCAAAGGATATCAATTTCCTGCTTTTTAGCCTCATTTATAGCATTGACTATATTCTCGAAATTTCCTTTCCAATCAAGGGGTGTTTGATTTAGAGCCGCGCCGCCTATTCTCAAATTCTTCATGAAATGAATTGCTTATTCAATATTAAGAATCTCACATGACTTTAAGGCAGCATCTTGCTCCGCCTTTTTCTTGTTATGTCCAAATCCCTTACTAACAGGTTTATTGTCAATGTAAATCTCAATAGTAAATTCTTTGTGGTTTCCAGTCTCTTTTATCCCAAGTAGCTCAAATCTTATCTCGTGGTTTTCTTTTTGTGCCCACTCTATTATCCTGCTTTTTTTGTTGGGGTCATTCCTTACAATATCATCCAAGTCAAAATGAGGGATAATTAATTTCCGTATTATAAATTTTTTACAAAATGAATAGCCACGGTCCAGGTAAATTGCCCCAACAATAGCTTCAAGGGTATTGCCGTATATTGATTTAGGTGATCTTGATGATTTTATACTGGCATCATATTGGATAATATCATCTATGCCAATTTTGGTAGCCAGTCTATTCAACGAATCCCTGTTAACTATTCTCGATCTGATCTCAGTCAGGAAACCTTCGTCTTTGAAAGGGTACTTTTTAAATAGGTTTTCTGCAATAACCAGATCGATTACAGCATCACCAAGATATTCTAAACGCTCATTGGATTCTTTTTTACCAGCCTCATTTTCTTTATTAACCGAACTATGCAGGGTTGCAAGTTTATAAAGATTTAGGTTGAAAGGACTGGCCCCCATAATAGCTGTTACAGCCTTTTTTATTTTTTTATCTTCATCAGAAAGTCTTATGAAAAGGTTAGATAGAAATCTAAATAAAGGAACATTACTCATCAAATTTTTTAAAAATAATGGAGGTATTATGTCCACCAAAGCCAAAGGTATTGCTTAATGCAATATTTACATTCCTGGCTTGTGCTTTATTGAAAGTCAGGTTTAACTTTGGGTCAATATTTTCGTCGTCAGCAAAATGGTTAATAGTGGGGGGGATGGTTTGATATTGGATAGCCAGTATGGATGCTATCGCTTCAATTGCCCCGGCAGCACCCAATAGGTGACCTGTCATTGATTTTGTGGAACTTATATTCAGGTTATAAGCTTCATCTCCAAAGACATCTTTAATTGCCAGTGTTTCACTAATATCACCCAAAGGTGTAGATGTTCCATGGACATTAATATAATCAACTTCCCCGGGATCAATACCTGTGTCCCTCAAAGCATTGCGCATCACAATCTTGGCACCTTTTCCTTCCGGGTGAGGTGCAGTAATATGATGGGCATCTGCAGACATTCCAATACCAATTAGTTCAGCATATATCTTTGCGCCCCTGGAAAGGGCATGTTCAAGATTTTCTAATATTAGGGTTCCAGCACCTTCACCTAGCACAAATCCGTCGCGGTCTTTATCAAATGGCCTGGAGGCAGTTTCCGGTGAATCATTTCGTTCAGATAGTGCTTTCATAGAATTAAACCCTCCCATCCCTGCTTCTGTTATGGCAGCTTCAGATCCTCCTGAAACAGCCATATCCATGATCCCTAATCTAATGTAGGTGTAGGAATCAATAATTGCATTTGTAGCAGATGCGCAAGCAGATGTAGTAACAAAATTTGGCCCTCTAAACCCGTATTTAATTGATATTTGCCCAGCAGATATATCCCCAATCATCTTTGGGATAAAAAAAGGGCTAAACCTTGGGGTCCCATCCCCTACGGCATAACCTTTGACTTCTTCCTGGAAAGTCTTCAAACCGCCAATTCCTGAGCCCCAAATCACACCAATTCGATCAAGGTCTACTTGGTCATGGTTAAAGTTTGAATCCCTGATGGCTTCATCTGTTGCCACTAACGCAAATTGGGTAAATTCGTCCATTTTGCGTGCTTCTTTCCTATTGAAAAAGTCTAGCGGGTCAAACCCTTTTACCTCGCATGCAAACTTGGTCCTGAATTTTTCAGCATTGAATCTAGTAATAGGTCCTGCACCACTAATTCCTTGGGACAAACCCTCCCAATATTCGGAGACATTATTGCCTATGGGAGTTAATGCCCCCAGTCCGGTGACCACTACTCTTTTTAACTTCATACTAAAAATCCAAATGGAAAGCTGAGACTAGCCTTTCTCTTACTTTACGTTTTCTTCTAAATAGGATATTGCTTGTCCTACTGTTGCAATGTTTTCTGCTTGATCATCGGGGATTGAAATATTAAACTCCTTTTCGAATTCCATGATAAGCTCAACTGTGTCCAATGAATCAGCACCAAGATCGTTGGTGAAGCTAGCCTCTGGGGTAACTTCTGATTCTTCTACACCTAGTTTGTCGATAATGATGCTTTTTACTTTTTGGGCAATTTCTGACATTTTCTTGTAAATTTTGAAAGTTAAAATTCACTGCAAAAATACATTAATTACCATAATGTCAAACAATTTCAGGAAAGTTATTTTTTTTAAGATAGCATTCGTTAAATTTAAATTTATGCCTGTTTTTATCAGTATTTAGCAATTTTTCAATGGTATGAAAAAATCAAAGCTCATTGTTGACCACGATTTCGATTTTGAACTGGCAGGCGTTATATCGAATGCAAAGGGCTATAAGCTGACTTGGGAGATCAATCGCATTTTGAAATTAAATCTTGTCAAAGCAAAGGACTTGGTGCTAAGTTTTATAGATAATAAAAACTTAACAATCTCTAACTATCAATATGAAACTGAAAATAGTAAATTGCTGCTCATAAAAAACAGGGGCGTTGAATTATCTGGAATTCCAGGTTCATTTCTAATTCCAGAACTGCAACGATTCGATTATTTGCTATGGGCAAGATCCATTGATGAATTTGACTTCGTATTATGGATCGATAAGATAAAAGAATTAAATGTAATTCAATACGCCATTAGGATTGACATTGAAAAACTAAAATCAAAGGAAAACTTACTTTTTTAATTTAATGCAAGATATTTCATTCAATAAAACCAAGATCATCGCCACAGTCGGCCCGTCGTGCAATTCCAAAGAAATTTTAAAGGAGCTGATAAAAACGGGAGTAGATGTATTCAGGCTTAATTTCTCACACGGGGATCATGGCCAGCATATGGAAGTAATAAGAAACGTGAGGCAGTTAAATAGTGAATTGGGCTGCCATGTCTGTTTGTTGCAAGATCTTCAAGGGCCAAAGATAAGAATTGACGATGTTGAGGAAGGGACATTTTTGAATGCGGGACAAAATTTAGTCATTGCCACCGAAAAAGTACTTGGGAACAGCAGCATTGTAAGTACAAATTATAGCAATTTGCCAAAGGAGATTGAAGTAGGCCACAGGATCATTCTCGATGATGGAAATATTGAACTAAAGGTAAAAGAAGTAAAAAATGTTGAGGTAATCACGGAAGTGGTATTTGGCAATGAATTAAAATCCCGGAAGGGAATGAACTTCCCTGATACCCATGTATCAGTCCCCTCATTAACTGAAAAAGACAGGAAAGACCTTGAGTTCGGCATAGAAAACAATATTGAATGGATTGCCCTCTCATTTGTTAGGGAAGCGCAAGACATTCACAACGTACGTGATATTATCAGTAGAAGTGGCAAGGGCCTCAAAGTCATCGCTAAGATTGAAAAGCCAGAAGCATTAAAAAATATAGATGAAATAATCGTAGCTGCAGATGCAATCATGGTAGCCAGAGGTGATCTGGGCGTTGAGATAGTAATGGAAGAAGTACCGATGGCCCAGAAAAGTATTGTCAGTAAATGCAACCTTGCCAGTAAACCTGTAATAATTGCAACCCAGATGATGGAAAGCATGATTGAAAACCCAAGACCGACAAGGGCCGAAACCAGTGATGTAGCAAATTCTGTAATGGATGGGGCCGATGCACTAATGTTATCGGCAGAAACAGCTACCGGCAAGTATCCAATCAAGGTGATCCAGAGTATGGTCAATACAATTGCTTCTGTTGAAAAGCAAGATGGGATTTACTATAAGTTTTATCCGGTTGATCAAAATGATGCGTTATTTTATAATAATAGTCTGGTGTTGGCATCAGTACATCTTGCAAAAGAAACGGATGCGAAAGCCATAATTGGAATGACGCAGTCAGGATATAATGCCTTCAAACTGGCATCCTATAGACCTAAAACCGCTATTTTTATCTTTACAGGAAACAAGCCTTTGTTAAATACCATGAATTTGATATGGGGCGTAAGAGGATATTACTATG
>CBDVAV010000136.1:0-9071 GCA_965372055.1 uncultured bacterium
AACATGGTTACGGACGCTTGTGTTGTATGGAGCTTGTTTTAATAATAAAATATTTACCTCTCTTCCTATTTTGTTTTGAATTCTATTTTTTTGAGATTCAGTTTTTACGATGATATATTTAATATCGGCTAATCCAAATTCGAGATAATAAAGATTCGGGCTTTTGTTATAATTCTCAATTGTTGATTTAATCTCATTTTCATCTTCCTTTATAATGATGTCCGAATTCTCTGGAAAAAATCTCCACTCTCTTTCATCATAAAACTCATGACGCTTGGAGAAATACAATTGAAATTTAAGTTCATCTAATACCTTGAGGGCTTGAATTCCATCGTTCATCTTAATATTCCAGTCATAATCTGACAATAGCTGTAAGACCAGATCAAACTTCTTTTTCATTAGTCCATTGGGTTGAACATAGTTAATTGAACTTATCTCATTCTCAAGTCCCCAACTCTTTTTCATCCCAATTCCAAAACCTCCGTATTTTTGAATATGGTTTTTTGTTAATGATAATGGGAGATCACAAAAACAAACCATAGGTATTGCCAGATGTCCACCAGATATATTAAAAGGAATTTCTTCATAACAATAACTAGCCCGAAAGCCGTTTTTCAATATTCCTTTGACTTTTGAAATTTTATCTGTGAAATGGAAAAATGTATCTGCACTTATTGTTTGTCGGTGTGCCACAGTAGATATTTAGCAAATTCTATGTTATAATTTGAATATCTCATTGCTGAGCTCTAAATTATGTAATACCTAATTATTTTCCTGGATACCTGCCTTCGCAGGTATGACGTAACACGCCTCAATCACATAAGACACTCACATCTCATGTCTCCTGTCTCAAATCTAACTCTCCCTAAAACGGATACTGGTTCTTTTCAATCACAAAATCAGCTACCCTTCTTCTTGCTTCTTTAAGATTAAAAGGGTCGATTTTGGTATATCGTTTCAATCCCATTAACATCATTCTTTGCTCATCGCCTTCTGCAAAAGCATAAATTGCCTGCTTTCCTGAGACTGTAATTATATCCAAGGCCCTGTGTAAATAGATCATGGCCATGTCTTTATAAATAGCACAGCTCTCTTCACCTCTCATGCCTATCAGTTTCTCAACCCTCAACAAAGCAGATTCAGCCACATATCCTTCTATCAGCATTTCTGCAAGGTTCATCAAAATCTCCTGCTCACTGGAAAGTTCTTGCATAAATTTTTGCACTGCCCCTCCCGAAATCATTAGTCCGGCCTTCTTTAGGTTCTTGAGTACTTTCTTTTCCTTGGAAAACAATCCTTCGTCTTCCTCCGCATTAAAATCAGGAATTGAAGTGAGCTCCTGGGCCACGGCCATGGCAGGTCCCATTATATCAAGTTCTCCTTTCATACCTCTTTTCAAGAGCATATCCACTGTAAGCATGCGATTGATCTCGTTGGTACCTTCAAAGATCCTGTTGATCCTCGAATCTCTATATGCCCTTTCCATTGGGGCATCAGCAGAATAACCCATTCCACCATATATCTGTAACCCTTCATCTACCACATAATCTGATACCTCAGAACCATGCACTTTTAATATTGCACATTCGATGGCAAACTCGTATAATGATTTCAACCTGGCTTTGGCCGGATCCATGCCATCCTCAACAAATTTATCATAAGCATCATCAATATTTTGACCAGCCCGGTAATGTGCAGATTCGCTGGCAAAGGTCCTGGTAGTCATCTCGGCCAACTTATGCTTGATAGCCCCGAATTGTGAGATCGATTGACCAAATTGCTTCCTTTCATTTGCATAATTCACTGCTTTTGAAACTACTCCTTTTGAAGCACCAACACATCCTATTCCAAGCTTGATCCTTCCTACATTTAAAATATTAACCGCTATTTTAAAACCATTCCCTCTTTCGGAAAGCAGGTTTTCAACTGGAACTTTGCAGTCATTAAAGAATATTTGACGGGTTGAAGAACCCTTGATACCCAATTTCTTTTCTTCTTCGTTCATGGTGATCCCGCCAAATTCCTTCTCCACAATAAATGCGGAAAGGTTTTTGTCATCATCAATTTTTGCAAAAACAATAAAAATATCTGCAAAACCACCATTGGTAATCCACATTTTCTGACCATTGATAAGGTAATTTTTTCCATCATCGGTTAAAATGGCCTTAGTTTTACCTGCGTTAGCATCAGATCCTGCATCAGGTTCTGTGAGGCAATAAGCTGATTTCCATTCACCACTGGTAAGCTTTGGAATATATTTGCTTTTTTGCTCCTCGTTTCCATAATATAAAATGGGGAGAGTGCCAATTCCAGTATGTGCACTCATTGCAACCGAGAAGGAATGTCCCAGCCCGGTAGTCTCTGCGATTAGCATGGTCGTATTAAAATTCATTCCAAATCCTCCATATTGTTCGGGTACAGAAGTACCTAGCAATCCAAGTTCTCCTGCTTTTTCCATCAATGACGGTAATAAGTTAGGGTCTTCCATTGAATCAAGTTCATCCAGCTTTGGGATTACTTCATGTTCAATGAACTCCCGGCAGGTTTGACCTATCATTTTTTGTTCCTCTGACCATTCTTCAGGAATAAATACATCCTGGGCATCAGTTTCCTTTATCAGAAATTCACCTCCTTTGGTTGCTTTCTTTTGCTCTATAGTTTCCATATTAATTCAGTTGTCTGTTTTCTGTTATTAGTTTTCAGTTGGGGTTGAATAATCGGATATAGGTTCATTCAAATTTTTGGTTGATTGATCTTTATAATAATTGATAAATCCGCTTATTAATTTCCTGCATTTTTCTATCTGAAACATTAATTTCATAGATATCTCCTTAATTATATATGTCTGATCCGTTGCCAAATAAATTTGAGTTTCCAACTCGTACAATGATCCCCTGGCAATAAAGAAAAAGCGTAAAGAATCCTTATAATGCTGTCTCCCACATCCCTCAGCAATATTTGAAGGGATAGAAATTGCACATCTTCTCATTTGATTTGTTAATCCATATATTTCTTCCTTTGGAAATTCTTTACTGATTATATACACTTCATTAACCAATACCCTTGCCTCCTTCCAAACTTCTAATTCTGTATATCTCATAACTTTATGTCATTAATAATTCTCTGAACTGAAAACTGAGAACGGAGAACTGCGCCCTAACCATACACCTCATATATTCCGGCGACTCCCTGGCCACCTCCAACACAGGCTGTAACCATGCCATATTTTTGCTTTCTTGTTCGCATTTCATTGAACAATTGAACAGATAACTTGGCACCAGAACAACCAAGTGGATGTCCTAGAGCTATAGCTCCGCCGTTTACATTTACTTTTTCCTGATCCAAATCCAATTCTTTTATCACTGCCAGAGACTGTGCTGCAAATGCTTCGTTCAACTCAATCTGATCTATATCATCAAGTTTTAAGGCTGCGAGTTTTAATGCTTTGGGAACAGCACTCACGGGTCCAATACCCATTAATTTTGGCTCTACACCAGCAACAGTATAACTCAACAATTTGGCAATTGGCTCCAGTTTATACTCCTTCATCATTTTTTCAGACATCACCATTACAAAAGAGGCACCATCTGATGTTTGGGAAGAATTTCCGGCAGTCACGCTTCCCCCTTGAGAAAATGCAGGTCTCAATTTTGCAAGGGCTTCTAAACTGGTGTTTGTCCTAACACCCTCATCAGTGTCCACCACGTACTCCCTGGTCTTCTTCTTGCCTTCCTCATTAATATAAGTTTCCGATACTGTAATCGGGATAATCTGATCCTTGAATTTTCCGTCTTTGATGGCATTAGCCGCTTTTATATGAGAGTTATATGAGAACTCATCCTGATCTTCCCTGGAAATATTATACTTCTTTGCTACTTGTTCGGCAGTTAAACCCATAGAAGTATAGTATGTAGGGTTCTCGGTAGCTATTTTGTAATTGAGGGCTGTCTTATAGCCCATAACCGGCACCAATGACATTGATTCTGTACCTCCTGCAATTATGCAATCAGCCATGCCAGCATGAATCTTTGTTGCAGCAATGCTAATGGCTTCCAATCCTGAGCCACAGTACCGATTGATCACCATGCCAGGCACTTCTTTGGGCAAACATAACAAACTGATCATCCTTCCCATTTGCATCCCTTGTTCTGCCTCCTGAACGGCATTTCCAACAATCAGGTCGTCTACTCTATTGGCATCAAACCCTTCTATAGATGAAATCAGGTGTTTTATAACATCAGCAGCCAAGTCATCAGGTCGATAAAACCTAAACCCTCCTTTGTTGGCTTTGCCAACTGCTGTTCGATATCCTTTAACTATATATGCGTCCATAATTGTTAGATTTTAGATGTGAGATCTGAGATTAGTGATTTTGAGAATCCATAAATCATTTTTTGGATTTCATCAACTTTATTCAACATCTCCTTGGAACTAAATTCCTCTAAATAATTTAATTCCAATGAGATGATTATTTGTGTTTGTAATTCATAACTTGAACCTCTAGCAATACCCAGAAAATGTGTGAACTCCTTGTTGGAGTTTCTTCCAGCACCCTCGGCAATATTCGAAGCTACGGATACAGCACATCTTCTCATCTGGGTTATCAGACCATACTTCTCTTCCATTGGATAATTTTGAGTATTTTGATATACTATCTTTGAAAGTTCAATCGCCTTCTTCCAGACCTTAATATCATTTAAATTGTGCATATTTTATTGTCTAATGTCTATTGTCTGAAGTCTAGTATCTCACATCTAATTTCTTAGTGGCTTTTTTCCTTGTAAAATCGCCTGTATTCTTTCCAAGGTTTTCTTTTCGGCCATGAGGGATAAAAATGCTTCTCTTTCAAGATCCAATAAATATTGCTCGCTTACTTGCTGTGGGTAAGAGAGATCACCACCACACATCACGTTTGCAATTTTTCCAGCAATCTTCACATCATGGTCACTAATGTAATTGCCCATTCTCATACCATTTATCCCTGCCATAAACAATGCTATCCCTGTTTTGCCCTGCACCCTAATATTAGTTGCTTGAGTAGGTTTAGTGTATCCGGATTCTGCCAATTCAATGGCCAGGTTTTTTGCATCGCCAATCTGACGATCCTTGTTTAAAGAGATTCCATCACCCCTTCTCAAGATATGCAAATCGAAGGCCTCGTAAGCAGAAGTGGCAACTTTTGCCGTCGCGATATTCATGAAAGCATTTTGTAATGCATTAAGCTCCACGTCACCAGTTTCAATCCCATCAGAAACCCTTTTGGTAAGTTCTTTTGTTCCCCCTCCACCAGGGATCAAACCTACCCCAACTTCTACTAATCCGATATATGTTTCTGCTGCGGCCTGAACCCTATCGGCATGCAATGTCATTTCACATCCTCCCCCCAAAGTCATACCATGTGGGGCAATAATTACTGGGATTGAAGAGTATCTGACCCTCATCAATGTTTTCTGGAATTGCCTTATCATAAAATCTATCTCATCCCACTCTTCTTCCATGGCGTACATGAACAACATGGCCAAATTTGCTCCCGCAGAGAAATTTGCTCCATTATTGGCAACCACTAATCCCCTGAAATCCTTTTCAGCCATTGAGATAGCTTTATTGATACCCTCCACCACCTCACCTCCCATGGTATTCATCTTGGTATGGAACTCCAGGTTCAAAACACCGTCTCCAATGTCAAAAATTGAAGCACCACTGTTATTCCACACAACATTGTTTTTTCTGATGTTATCTAAAATAATTAATCCCTCAGCTCCTGGAATGGGTTGGTAGGATTTAGATGATATCTGATAATACTGCCTGATTCCATCTTCGATCCTATAAAATGACCCTGCCCCTGATTCCAACATATCGTAAACCCATTGGTTTGGCTTGTATCCCAATTCTTCCATCTTGTCAATGGATTTCTTGATATCCACTAAACCCCAGGTTTCAAAAGGGCCAATTGCCCAACCAAAACCAGAGCAAACCGCATCATCAATTTGATAAATTTCATCTGCAATTTCAGGTATCCTGTTGGTAGCATACTGGAAAAGTGCATAGAATGAATCCCTGTAAAATTCTCCGGCCACGTCTTTCCCAGCTAGTAGGACTTTAAAGCGATCCTTAATGTTTTCAATAGGCTTCGTAGTTTCAAGGGTAGCAAATTTTACCTTCTCTTTCGGTTTATATTCGAGGGTTTTGAGATCCAGGGTCAGGATTTGGGTTGCCCCTTTTTCGTCCTTGGTTTTCTTGTAGAACCCTTGTTTGGTTTTATCCCCCAGCCAGTTTTTCTCTACAAGTCTACCAACTGTATCAGGGATTTTAAATGTTTCCCTTCCTTCATCATTTGGCAGCGCATCATACAGGTTGTTGGCTACTTTGATCATGGTGTCCAATCCCACGATATCCGAGGTCCTGAAAGTAGCAGACTTTGGCCTTCCGATTACCGGCCCAGTCAATTTATCAATCTGATCAACATTCAGATCTAGTTTTTGCATAACGTCAATCACCTTGAGTATGGCAAAGATGCCAACACGGTTGGCGATGAATGCGGGAGTGTCCTTACATAAAACAGTTTTTTTGCCCAGGTAAAGATCTCCGTATAGCATCAGGAAGTCAATAATCTCCTGATCTGTTTTGGGTGTCGGAATTATCTCCAGCAATTTTAAATATCGTGGAGGGTTGAAAAAATGGGTGCCACAAAAGTGCTTTTGAAAGTCCTCGGATCTGCCATCCATCATAAGATGAATAGGAATGCCCGAAGTATTCGATGTAATTAATGTTCCTGGTTTTCTATATTTTTCAACCTGCTGGAATACTTTCTTTTTGATGTCCAGGTTTTCTACTACTGCCTCAAGTGTCCAATCACACTCCGAGATGTCTTTCATGTTGTCCTCGAAATTTCCCAGGGTGATTCTGGAACTGAAACTTTTGTGGAATAACGCAGCAGGTTTACCTTTAATGGTTGATTGAAATGAATCAGTCACGATCCTGTTTTTTACTCTTGGGTCATCCAGTTCTAATCCCTTGGCTTTTTCCTGATCATTTAGTTCTTTGGGGGCAATATCCAAGAGCATTACTTCGACCCCAATATTCGCAAAAAGGCAGGCTATTCTGGAGCCCATAATTCCCGATCCCAATATTGCAACTTTATTTATAGCACGATTCATGGTAATTTCTAAATTAGGTCTTTATTTCTATCTTATTATTTTCAATTAGTTGGTTAATTTGGCCTATAACCTCAAAAAATGTTTTAAGTTTTGAAGCTGGTATCACTGTTTTTATCTGGTCATTTAAGGAAATTACAGTTTTTTTAGCGATCTCCCTTTTCTCTTTCCCATCTTCAGTAAGAAAAATACGCACGGACCTTTTGTCTTCAGGATCTTTTTGTTTATATATCACCCCCCGTTCTTCCAAAGTCTTTAATATGCGGGTTAAACTTCTCGACTCCATACCAATAGAAGGGCCGATTTTCATCACCGGTGTGCCTTGCTCGATATTTATATTTAGTAATACATAACCCATGGTTGTTGTAGAACCGTATTGACTTGCGACCTGATTATACATCCTGTAGATACCATGCCAGGCTGTTTTAATATGAAAATCTATTGTCTCCTC
This sequence comes from uncultured bacterium, assembly GCA_965372055.1. Taxonomy (GTDB): domain Bacteria; phylum Bacteroidota; class Bacteroidia; order Cytophagales; family Cyclobacteriaceae; genus CBDVAV01. Next base: position 7,606 of record CBDVAV010000136.1, read on the forward strand.
CCTAACCATAATTATTACATCAAATATAATAATATTTAGTATGCATGCATACTAAATACAACATCAATTTTATGGAATTAATTCTTGAAGTTAGTGAGTACTAAAATCTCTTCTTTTAAGTCTTTTAACTTTTACTTCATTAATATTTCTCCAACTGAAACCCTATGATACTTTTTTGCATCTTATCTGTAACAAGAGTGGACGCTTTAGCGTCTACTTTTTATCATGTTAACCGAAAGCTCAATTAAATATGCTCCTGAATTACTTTAAAGTGGCGATTAGAAGTCTGATTAAACACAAGTTCTATTCCTTGATCAATGTTGTCGGCCTAGCTATAGGTGTGGCTTGTTGTTTATTGATAATGATTTTTGTAATGGATGAAATCAGCTATGACAGATATCATGTAAAAGCCGAAAGAATTTACAGGATGGGTTTTACTGGAATGTTGGGTGGCAATGAATTTACGGCTGCTCAGGTTGGTGCCCCGGTAAAAGATGCCTTAATCAATGATTTTCCAGAAGTAGAGGATGTGACACGTTTCAGGCAAAGGGGAAGTTACCTGGTGAGGTATCAGACCGAGACCTTTAAGGAAGAAGATGTTGTTTTTGTCGACGGAAATGTCTTCGAGACCTTTACCTTAAATTTAATTCAAGGAAATGCAGCAACAGCTTTAATTGAGCCTAACTCCATGGTGATAACCCCCACCATTGCCAAGAAATATTTTGGGGATGATGATCCTCTTGGCAAGCAGGTGACCCTTGATAATAAAACAGAGTACAAGATCACTGGGGTGATGGAAGAGATCCCCAGGAACACTCATTTTCATTTTGATATCTTCTTATCAATGGAGTCATTGGAAGAAAGCAGAAACGATCAATGGTTAAGCATGAATTATCAAACTTATATTGTTTTAGGTGAGGACGGCAGTCCTGAAGAACTGGAAGGTAAGTTTAAAGGAATGATTGAAACGTACATCGGCCCGCAAATTGAACAATATCTGAACATAGACCTAGAGGAATTTGAAGAGCAGGGCAACAAGCTTGGTTTTTTCGTAGACCCGATGTTGGATATACATTTACACTCTAAAATCCAAGGTGAACTGGCACCTACAAGTGATATACTCTATGTTTACATATTTTCGGCAATCGGCATTTTCATATTGCTTATTGCCTGTATCAATTTCATGAACCTGTCTACCGCAAGATCAGCAAACCGGGCAAAGGAAGTAGGTATTAGAAAAGTGATGGGTTCATTAAAACGACAACTGGTGAGACAGTTCTTAATGGAATCTATAATAGTCAGCCTTGTCGCTTTTATTCTCGCTGTAGTGATTTCGTTACTTGCCATGCCACAGTTCAACGACCTTTCCGGCAAGCAATTGGTGATCCCATTCACTTCGCCCTTATTTTTCCCGGCATTGATTGTAGCTGCTATAATAGTAGGCTTCTTAGCTGGAAGCTATCCGG